>JASFMF010000436.1:0-3000 GCA_050117705.1 Phycisphaerales bacterium | reverse complement strand
CAAAGGGGCCTCAACTTAATCTTATGGATCCGCCGGAGCAGATTAGCCCCGGAGAAAGGCTCGAACTGACTTTTAGTGCTGATAATCCGACGAATGCTGCCCTCCACTACTTTGTAGGTAATTTACCTGAAGGGGCCTATTATGATGCAAATACCCTTACAGTTTTCTGGAAGCCGGCCACCGACCAGGTTTTTCATACTTATACTTTTTCTTTTATGGTGACAGATGGTGTTCTGCAATCCAGCCGAAGCGCGTTGATTACAGTTGTGCCGGATGCGATCTATCATGCCGATATGTCGAGTGATCCTAACTGGCAACTTGATGAAGGCTGGGCGTGGGGTATTCCGGCCGGACAGGGCTCGTGGAATGGTGACCCGAATTCCGGTTATACCGGTGAGAATGTTATTGGATACGAACTTGAAGGTGACTACGTGGATTCCATGGAGCAAACTCGTTATGCGACTACGGGCGCCATAAATTGTGAAGGTTACAGGAATATTAGTTTAAGTTTCCGGCGGTGGCTGGGGGTCGAGTCACCTTATGACCAGGCGAATATTCAGGTATCGAATGACGGGAGTAATTGGGTGGATGTATGGACGGTAGGTTACTCCCATATCTCGGACGATGCCTGGCAATTAGTAGAGTATTCGGTACCCTCTTCTGTTGCGGATGGACAGTCGACGGTCTACTTCCGCTGGGGAATCGGCCCAACAGATGATTCAGTGACTTATCCCGGCTGGAACATAGATGATGTTCAAGTTACAGGTGAGCGTATTGAATAAATTGTTAAGAAGTTTTTCGATTTTTTCTGTTGGTTTAGTATTGAGTGTGTTAGAGGATTTGTGTTGAATAGAGGTAGTGCTCTGTTCATTACCGATACTCTAACACGCTCATTGTTATAAAAAGCGTTTTGGCCTTATTAATTCCGGAATTCAAAACACAAGACGGGGGTTGCAAAAAAGGGGGGTTTGGGTTATCCTGCCTGTTTGAGATTACTTCGCTATGTTTGCAGTAGTGAGGCTTCATTTTTTTTATAGAGAAAGAGGAATTTATTAGGAATGGTTCGGTCAGAAACGCTAAAGATTAGGACAAAAGGTAATTGTGATGTTATTGATATTACCGGGCAGGTAAATGAATTTATATCTAAGTCGGATATAAGAGAAGGAACTGTGACGGTTTTTAACGTTGGTTCTACGGCAGGGATTACAACGACCGAATACGAGCCCGGATTGGTCAATTACGATATACGAGCTGCGTTTGAGAAAATCGCGCCGGAGAGTGGACGGTATGAGCATGAAGAAACCTGGCACGACGACAATGGACATGCGCATGTCAGGGCAACTTTGATGGGTCCTTCTTTGAGTGTTCCGGTTATTGGGGGCCAATTGACGTTGGGAACGTGGCAGCAGATTATACTGGTCGATTTCGATACGAGGCCAAGGACGAGAACGGTAATTTGCCAGATGGTTGGTGAATAAGGTATGAATTAAGGCATGGTTGAAAAGAAGGAGTTGGCAGTGAAAATTACAATATTCAATGGGTCGCCGCGAGCTGAAAACGGGAATACTCATGTTATGGTGGAGGCCTTTATGAAGGGGGCAGTGCAGGCCGGTGCTGAGGTTGAAAATGTCTTTCTTTTGAAGAAGGAGATAAATCATTGCAGAGGCTGTTTTTCGTGCTGGCTGAAGACGCCGGGGGAATGCGTTATTAAAGACGACATGGCGGAATTGCTTGAGAAATTTGTGAACTCGGATATCGTTGTTTTTGCGACACCTTTGTATATAGATAATGTCACGGGAATTATGAAGAATTTCATGGACAGAATTATCCCGGTGGCGGACCCGCACTTTGGGAAAGACAAAGGTGGAGAGTGTGTTCATGTAGCCAGGTTTGAGAAGATTCCAAAGCTGGTTATCATATCAAGCTGTGGCTTTCCGGAGCAGAGTCATTTTCAGGTGCTTGAGTTGTTATTTAAGAGAATATCAAGGAATATGCGAACCGAAGTTGTCGGTGAGATATACAGAGGGGCTGGGTCTGTATTGAAAGAGGTGCCTTTTATCTTAAAGCCTATTATACATAGATATAAAAAGCTGCTTCAAAAGGCGGGCAGAGAGATAGTAGAAAACCAACGGCTCTCGGCGGAGACCAAAACGAAACTGGAAAAGCCGCTTATATCCGAGGAACGCTATATTGCGGCGGCTAATGAACACTTCGATAAAATGCTATCGACGAACGCGGGGACATCCTAAATTGAGTAGATTCCGTTCGAAATAGAATTTCCGAAAAGGCTTTTGGATGCCAGAATTCGATACATGTTAACAGGTTTTAGGGCCTTTTAGGAAGCGCAACGGGATATTTTGCGAGATATGCCAGTATAAGAAGAAAAAGCAGTTTCTTCTTGACATTGTGGCCTAGGATATAATAAAATATCCCTTGATACATCAAGGAGGAAGATTACGTTTTAGTTTTTTGAGTGAGGAGAGAATAATAATATAAATTAAAGGAGGAAGGTGAGAAAATGTACAAGTCATCAATTATTTTTGTTATTGCAGCAACATTGGCGATTGGCGGTGTGGTTCAGGCTGCTATACCCATAGGTTTCGATGGAGTTGCCCATCGTCCTGCGAACGACGACAGTGAGAAGTACGGTACTATCGTTGAGTACGCGAACGGAAACGGTGTTAGCGTCCAGACTCCCGAACCCGGTCAGAAGGTTTATTACGGCACGAATTACTTCGATGGCTGGGCACTCAGCGATATAGAATATCTCGAATTTACTTGCAAAATCGGCAACGGTGGAAATAATCCTTACAGTAATGTTGTTATCACAGATGGCGCAGGTAACTACGGCATTATCTCATCACAGGGTGGTTATGTAATGTCGCAGGAGATCATTGGTAGTTATACGACAAAGACGATTCGATATTACTTTGCGGGTCATGGTGGGAATGATGAATTTAATTTCAAATTCTATGAACCGAGTCCTGAGCCAGAAGTATA
>JASFMF010000435.1:0-3010 GCA_050117705.1 Phycisphaerales bacterium | reverse complement strand
ATCAGATGCATTCGGCGATTGTTTCACGTATTAAAATTATGGCTGAGCTGGACATCGCTCAGAGGCGTCTGCCGCAGGATGGTGGTATTCATGTTTTGGTCGAAGGCAGGCCTATCGACTTGCGAGTATCGGCTATGCCCAGCAATTTTGGCGAAAAAGTGGTCATCAGAATTATAGACCCGCAGAAGATTCTTTTTAGTCTTGAATCTCTCGGATTTACCTTTGAAAATCTCAAGCTGTTCAGAGAGGTGATAAAATCTCCTAACGGCATTGTTTTGGTTACTGGCCCAACCGGTTCAGGTAAAAATACTACTCTTTATGCAGCGCTTGTTGAGTTGAACAGCGATGAGGTTAACATCTGCACAGTGGAAGACCCTGTGGAGTGTAATATAGAGGGTATTAATCAGTTCCAGGTCAATGAGGCGGCAGGATTTGAATTTTCAACGGCTCTGCGAAGTTTATTAAGACAGGACCCGGATATAGTTATGGTTGGTGAGATTAGAGATGAAGCTACGGCCAGTATCGCAGTGCAAGCGGCGTTAACGGGCCATCTGGTCTTGTCAACTCTTCATACGAATGATGCTCCCGGAGCTGTAACTCGTTTACTGGATTTAGGTGTCGCTCCTTATCTTGTCAGTGCTTCGCTGAAAGCAATTCTGGCCCAGCGATTGGTACGCAAGATATGTTCTAATTGTAAGACGGAGTATGAGCCGCCCACGAGTATCAAAAAAATTGTTGAAAAATCGTGTGGAGAAGTCCCTACATTTTACCGCGGCGTAGGTTGTAAAAAATGCAGGAACACGGGTTACGCCGGTCGTATTGCTATCCACGAATTATTTGTGCCGAGTGAAGAGATTATGGAAATGATTAATGAGCGACAAAGCTTAAAAAAATTGAGAACAAAAGCTATCGGAAATGGAATGCTTTCCCTGCAATCGGATGGAATCGAAAAGGTAAAAGCGGGGATTGTATCTATCGAGGAGGTATTGAGGACGACACCGGCAGAACTCTAATAATACACAGTGTTGTGTTGGAAACGATATCTGCGATTTGAGATAAAGATTTATGAATGCTTTTACTACTAAAACTGCGGAACAGTATGAAGCTGCAAGGAAAGGTGAAAAATCGCCGTCTGCCGGTAAAAGACGCGGGCAGGGAAGAGATGGTTCAGAAGCGCTCAGGTATAACGACACTGTTTCGAATTCTCAAATGCAGAAAGAATATAACGAAGCATTGTTGGAAGCTGCGATGCCGACACGTCAGCAGTTATCCCGAGCGAAGGTCAAGCAATCGGAGCTTATACTTTTTACGACACAGTTATCGGTTATGCTTGATAGTGGTGTGGTAATTAGTGATGCGATTGATGCTATTGTCCAGCAGACCGATCATGGCACGTTTAAGATGATACTTGAAGATGTAGCCGGTACGGTCAAAAGCGGCGAGAACTTTTCAAGGGCGCTAACATGTTACCCAAAGGTGTTTAATCCGATGTTTATCAGTATGGTGAAGGCATCGGAGGCTTCCGGCAGAATGGCGGAAATGCTCAGTGTGCTCAGTGGTTATCTTTATTTTGAATTGGAGACACGGAAACGCATAAAAGGCGCACTTACTTATCCGTTCATAATGGCGTTAATGGCTGTGGCAGCTACGGGTACTATGATGTTTTTTGTTTTGCCGAGGTTTATGAGAATTTATGAATCCAAAGGAGCTGCGCTGCCGAAGATTACGCAATTATTGGTTGGTTTTAGTAAAATATTAGGGAATTTCCAGACTATGACTGCTATTGTGACAACCCTGATATTTGTCTCGGTGGCTTTATATTTCTGGTCACGAACGTTAATCGGCAGACGTACGATAGAATTCATAAAAATACGAACACCTGTGATTGGCACGATGTTTATTGACACAATAGTAACTCGCAGTATGCGTATTATGGCAACAATGGTCAATACGGGAGTAAATCTTTTAGAATCGATAGTTGTAGTTCATGGCTCGTGCGAGAACTACTATTTCCAGCGGCTTTGGATGGGAGTGAATGAAAAGATTCGGGACGGATACCAGTTATCGGAGTCCATATTGATTTCACCGGGCAGTGAGTTAATTGCTCCGGGAATTATCCAAATGCTTCGGGCCGGAGAAAAAAGCGGCAAGTTGGGTGACGTTTGTGACAAGATGTCTGTTTTTTATGAAAAGAAGCTCGAAGCTTCAATCAGAAGCGTTATGGCTTTGATAGAGCCGGTAATGATAACAATTATGGGCAGTATTATTGGTACGATTGCCATAGCGTTGTTGCTGCCGGTTTTCAGAATATCGAGTGTAATTGCTCATTAAGGCTGGAAAGTAAAAGAGACTTATAACGAATCAAACAGTATAAGCCCCTGATTAACTGCAATTATATCATCATATCGACTTAAGGTTTGTGAGGGATACAAACGAATATCATCGAAAAACGCAAGGCAGCAAATGACTTTTGTTCTTTCTTAAGCTTGACAGAAACTGCTTTGAGTCTAAAATCACTGCCTATGGTTAATTTGTCTCCCAAAAAAAAGAAAAAGAAGAAACACAATCCGGTTCGGGACTGGCTGCACTATCTTGCATTACGGATTATTGTGGTTTTTCTTTATCTTTTTAATGTTGAGACCAACCTTAACTTCGCCTGTTTTCTCGGTAGATTGTTATGGAAATATTATCATCGAGGTCGAAAGCGGGCTTTGGACAATCTTCGTGCGAGTTTTCCGGAAAAGAGCGAACAGTGGCTTCATGATACGGGACGACGAAGCTTCGAGCATATTGTAATGCTGGCTGTTGATGTGATATTTACACCCCGGCTTGTGAAAAAGTATAACTGGCGTAATTATTCAAGATATAAAAATACAGAAAGAACTAAATGGCTGATGAAGGAAGGCGGGGGTTTATTGATGGTTGCCGCTCATTACAGCAACTTTGAAATTATCGGCTACCTTCTTGGCTTATTTGGTTTTAACATATATAGTGTCGCCCGGCCGTTGGA
>JASFMF010000434.1:0-3014 GCA_050117705.1 Phycisphaerales bacterium | reverse complement strand
GCCTCAAAACCAGTCAAAACAAGATTGAATGCAATCCAGGCATTGAGACTAAGACCTGATATGATGGCGACGATTAGGCTTATCAGACTGGTCGATGACCCTGACAAGCAAGTATCGGCAGAAGCGGAAAAAGCCCTGCGTTCTCTGAGTATTCCGGTCGGTGAAAACTACTGGATGCGTGAGCAAAACATCTACGAACTGCAGCGCAAAGGTAAAGATAAATTTCGGCGGGAATGGCTGATTCGGCAGGAAGCTGAGATGCGCCAGTTGAGAGTCAAATTAAATTTGTGGCAGGGAAAGTACCTTTCAGCTTTAAATAAAATATACGTCGGGATCAGTGACGATACGGAAAGAGGTAAGTTTTTAACCGAGCATTTGAGTGACCCGGAAGTTGTGGTCAAGCTGTGGGTACTGGATAAAGTTCACCAATGGCGGGTAGCGCCGGGGACTTCAAGGTTGCCGGTCGAGCTTGGGCCGATTCTATTGAGTTTAATTTCTGACCCGGACAGAGATATTCGATTGCGAACGGCCAAATTGTTGTCCTTTATGGTAGAATTAAATTCAGCTCAACAATTATTAGCCCAGCTTGGAACCGAGAAGGACGAGGAGGTTAAAATTCAATTGCTGGATACGCTTGGAGGAGCGTGTTCATATGCTCTTAAACCTTCGTCACCTGTCAATATTTCACCGGAAATTAGAAAACAGGCCCTTGGATTAGCGTCCGGGTATCTTGCTGAGAAGGATGCAGCGAAAGCTCAAAAAGGTGCGGAAGTTCTCAAAGAACTGCTTGAACCGGCAGGTTTGACTCCGGAGGAGCAGGATGAATATCTTGGTTTGCTAATCACAAGATATAATCAACAGGAAAAACCCAATGGAGCGCTGCGCGGTGAACTGCTTAGCACAATGGCAGATTTATGTGCTGATGGCAGTGCCTGCAAGACCAAAGCAGACGTGCTTTTTGAGCCTTTGTTTACAGATGCTTTGCTCGATGAAACAGCTTTTGTCCGGGGAACTGCAGTAGATGGATTAATACATATCGACCCGGCTGGTGCTTTGAGAAGATTAAGGCACAACAATTTTGTTAATGATCCAAGTGTTGAGTTGAAGAAAAAAATTATAGGCTTAGCCGGGGAGTATGGGGGCAAAGAGGATTTAGACTGGCTGGTGGAAAAAATTGGCATCAACTCCGAAAGCGGACCGGCCTGGCAGGCGATGAGGAGGATATTTAACGGTTCAGATTCTACTGTCCTTAATGAATGGATGAACAAGCTTATATTGCAGAACATCAAAACCACGTTATCTGATGAAAATAAAATTGCTTTTCTTAAGATAGCAAAAGCTAAAGCCACAGGTGAGAACAAACCGGCAATGCTCAAGAGTGTCAGGGAAAATCTGGCCGAGTTTTATGCTAAAGTTAAGCAGTTTGATCGGGCCGCCGACTGTTTTAATAGTCTGTATCAAGCCGCACAAACAAACAAAGAAAAAGATGTAATCCTGCCGAAATTATTAGATGCATACCTTAGAAGCGCGAAAGTAGAGCTTGTCGCTCAACTTGTAACTGAATATCTGGCGAGAGGAGATTTGGATACCGAGAATGCTGTTGTAGGCACACTTGACACGTATCTAAACGAGCCGGCTGCCGAAGCCAATCCTAACTTAGTTCTGAAAACTCTAAGTGAAATTAGACCTTCCGAGGCCAGACCGAAGTGGAGACAATGGCTTAAAAGCTGGACTGACCGTCTCAGTAAGAGCGAAAAGGCGGAAAAACCCAAAGAGGGATAAGCGGTAAAGCATAACAATTCTTGATTTGTTTATATCAGTTTTTTCAATAACTGTTCCAGAAGCTCCATCGGCAGACCCATCACGTTTGTCAAACTGCCGTCAATTCTTTCGATAAATTCGTCTCCGTTTTCTTTTATCGCGTAGGCACCGGCCTTGTCCCGCCAGGATTCGCTTTTAATGTGCTCTTCGATTTGTTCAGGGCTTAGCTTTTTGGGGTAGATGGTTGTGCTGTCGCTTTGGTTTAATTCCATGCCGTCACTTAACCTTACAATTGCAACGCCGGTTATCACCTTGTGTGGAGCACTAAATAGCTTTCTTATAATCTGTTCGGCTTCTTCGGCGTCGACAGGCTTGCCGATGATTTGCCCTTTAAAATCGACAATGGTGTCTGCGCCGAGGATAAGATGGTTGGGATATTTATGGGCGTTTTTTTTCGCTTTTGCCAAAGCGAGGGCTTCAGCGTATTCGCTGGCTTTGATACCTGAAGTTGGAAAGGCCGATTCGTCAATATCGGGTGGGACGATGGTGAATTCATAGCCTGCTTCAATTAATAACTGTTTTCTTCGGGGTGATGCCGATGCAAGGATGAATGAGTGTTGGGATTGTTCGGACATAAATATGACGTCCCTGTTATTCAGTCCTGAGTTCTGGTTATTTGTTTGCAAAAGGCCAGGTATTCCCGCTCGATTTGCTCAGTGTTATAGCCGATGTATTCCTCGAACAATCGCCGTCCGACAATTCGGTTCCACTGGGCGGTTTTCGGGGTGTTTCTGTCTGTCGCTATCCTTTTACTCGTACTATTAAGCGTCCAGGTTCCTTCTAAGCCGTCTGCGAGTAATTTTTGATAAACACCGACTCGTTTGCCATAGTCTGCTTCCCGCAGAAAACGCACTAACGCATACGACTGGCTGTAAAAAGCCATTACCGATTCAGTAGCATCTGTGGCGAGCACGTCACCCGGATTCATTGTTATTAGTTCTCTCAGAGATATCGTTTTGTTTTTAGCGAGCGTTTTTCTCAATGCGTTTATTCGGTACCTGTTCCCGGCAGGCTCGAAATAAATCATTCCGTTTTCTGTTCCGTGCGTTTCGAACAACATTGCCGTACCTTCATCAAGCCAGCTCGGCATCCGAAATTTAAAATGCCTGCCGTTGAACTGATGCCATCCTTCGTGCCCGATAGCCGAAAGGGTCCTTTTTATGCCTATATTATACAACACGCAAGCATCATTG
>JASFMF010000433.1:0-3017 GCA_050117705.1 Phycisphaerales bacterium | reverse complement strand
TATTCCCATGGACCAGCCGGGCCGGTATATTTATATGCACGATAAAGAAAACAAGGATTTCTGGTCTGCTTCCTGGCAGCCTGTGGGTAAACCATTAGATAAATATAAATCAGAATGTAGGCATGGTACCGCTTATACAATTATATCATCAGAATATTCGAAAATTAAGACGGAGACCACCTATTTTGTTCCTTTGGACCGTTATTTTGAATTCTGGCTGTGTAAGGTAAAAAACCTGGATTCTAAAAAACGTACCTTAAGGTTGTTTACCTTTGTTGAATATCCCAACAACTGGTTTATGTGGCAGGATACGGTTAATCTTCAGTACACTCAGGCTATTCTCAGTATGGATGCAATAGATAATATGGTCGATCACGGTATTAATGTGCTTCTTCCGGATGATACAGAGGGTGATTTCGAGAATCATGACGGTAACAGACATACGTTTCTTGGTGTTGCCGGCGCAGAAGTTACCGGATACGATACAGACCGTGATATTTTCATAGGACCTTATCGTTCCTATCATAATCCTTTAGTGGTAGAGAATGGCGAGTGCAAAAATTCTCTCGCTAAAGGTGATAACGGCTGCGGCACGCTGCAGATCGATATGGATCTCGAAGCGGGAGAAGAGAAAGAATTTGTCGTTATTATGGGTATCGGGAAAGCTTCTGTGCGGGGGAAAGTTGCTATAGAAGAGTTTGGGGATCTGGGTAAAGTTCATGAGGAATTTAATAAGGTTAAAAACTATTGGCATAAACGTTTAGAAGGAATGACCGTCGAGACTCCGGATCCGGAGTTTAACAGTATGATGAATATGTGGAACCCCTTTAACTGTCTTATGACATATGCATGGTCAAGAGCCGCAAGTCTTGTTTATAGCGGAGAGCGTGACGGTCTGGGTTATCGTGATACGGTGCAGGATATTTTGGGTGTGCTGCATTTGATTCCGGAGGAGGCGGGTGAGCGCTTAGAGCTTATGATAACGGGTCAAGTTTCTTCTGGCGGAGCCATGCCTGTTGTTAGGCCCTGGGCTCATAAGCCCGGAGAGGAAGAACCTCCGGCTAAAGAAAATTTTCGTTCAGATGATTGTATGTGGTTGTTTAACACTATACCCGCGTATGTGAAAGAGACGGGAGATATTTCATTTTATGATAAAGTGCTGCCCTACGCGGATAAAGGAGAAGATACGGTGCTCGGACATATGAGACGGGCTATACAGTTTAGTCTGGATCATATGGGTTCGCATGGACTGCCCTGCGGTTTATACGCGGATTGGAATGATTGTCTCGAACTCGGTTACGAAGGTGAAACCGTATTTGTCGCTTTTCAGCTTCGCTACGCTTTGAAGACTTATATAGATATTTGTAAAATGCTCGAGAAAAATGATGAGGCAGATTGGGCAGAATCTCATATCAAGGTTCTGGATGAGAATCTCGAAAAACATACCTGGGACGGAGACTGGTTTATGCGGGCTTACAGGTATGACGGTATGAAATTCGGTTCAAAGGAAAATGATGAGGGTTTTATCTGGCTTAATCCTCAATCCTGGTCTATTTTAAGCGGATACGCCGGTAAAGAACAGAGCGAAAAAGTTTTGAAAGCTGTAAGAGAACATCTTGCTACAGATTATGGTGTTATGGTCGTTAGTCCACCCTATGAAAAAACCGACCACAGGGTTGTGAAGGCTTCTCTTTTTAATAAAGGGATGAAAGAGAACGCTTCCATATTTTGCCATACCCAGGGATGGATTGTTGCTGCCGAGACAATGCTGGGAAACGGCGATCAGGCTTACAAGTATTATCGTTCTTTTATGCCTTCTGCTTTTAACACGAAAGCCGAGGTTCGTCAGATCGAACCCTATGTTTATTGTCAATATACACATAGTAAATATAGTCCCCGATACGGCGCGTCGCGCCTGCCCTGGTTGAGCGGTTCTGCCACATGGGCTTACTATACGGCAACTCAGAACATATTGGGGATTCAGACTGATTATGAAGGTCTTCGGATAGATCCATGTATTCCGCCAGATTGGAAGGGCTTTAGTGTAAAAAGGGAATTCAGAGGGAAGAAACTCGATATTACAATTAAAAACGATACAGGGGTACAAAAAGGTGTACGAAAAGTAATCATTAACGGGAAGGAAATCGAAGATAATTTTATTTCTTTTAAGGATATGAAAGAAGAAAATACTGTTCTTGTTGAAATGGGATAGAAGTGGATAAGAATAGTATTGTCAGTTTTTTTAAGCCAATAGCTAAAGGCAAAAAGCTAACAACCTAGTTTATTTCGTCTTGACAAAGAGAAAATAAAAGTTTAGTATCAAGAAAGTGGATATTATGAGTAAAGAATTGAAGTTAACTTACGGTAATAACAAAATAAGTATTTCTGTTCCCGAAGATTTTCTCGCAGGAGAACTGATTAAGCCTAAAAAATCCTCTGCTAATATGACGGAAGCGGAAATGAAGTCGAAAATTGAGGAGGCTATTAAAAATCCAATAGATTCACCTGGGATAAATGAAATCGTTGCGGGTAAAAAAGTGGGGTTGGTTATAAGCGATGAATTTCGCTCCGGACTGCAAGGTTTGATCGTTTCGGTAATGATGGACGAGATATTCAAAGTAAACCCTGAGAGTCTTTCTGTTTTTATTGCGAATGGTACGCATGACCCAAAAGTTTACTGTAAGAATCTTATAACTCTTATAAAAAACACGGCTAAGGATTTTAACGGAAAAGTTCGGGTTATTGTGAATGAGTGTGATAGTAATGAATACATCAATTTAGGCAGGACTCCATTGGGTACACAAGCGTGGGTTTCGAAAGAATGGCTTAAGACGACGGTGCGAATTTACGGACACGAGTCTAAATATCATTATATGAACGGATACAGTGTGGTGGACAAGCAGGTTTGTCCGGGCTTATGTTCACGGGACACTATTGCCTCTACTCATAAACACGCTTTAAAACATAATTTAAGCGCCGCGGGACGTATTTTCTATCATGAGGATGAGTCTAGAAAA
>JASFMF010000432.1:0-3022 GCA_050117705.1 Phycisphaerales bacterium | reverse complement strand
GAAATCATCGGGCCTACATGCCATTTTTATGTCGGCGACATGAACACTCCGCAAGTGACCTTTGATTACCACGGAAGATACCGTGGACGTATTGGTTTCAAGCCGCGACTCCTGGGGCCTGAATGTCATCTGGATAATATCAGAGTGACGTTCAGCAATACGTTCAGTTATCAGGGGCCGAACCTTCCTACGGGTGTTCAATACAATCCCGAGCAATTGATAAGCAACTGGGATGCCATCGGGCCATTTCTGCAGCGTTCCAGCAACGTAGAGAACGACGTTTTTAATGACCAGACAACATACACTCAGGACGGTCAATTTTATGAATGGCAGCGTTTTGATACGGACCAACGAGGATGCGTGCTGGCCGGGCATATTTGTGAGTATGATGGCCCGAACCATTTGGCCTATTTCCACAGCACTTTGTCTTCCGATATTGAAAAGAGAGCTACCTTAAGCTTTAGCACAACTAACCGCCTGCATATCTGGTTGAATGAAGTCTTGATTGGCACGATACCTGAGCAGAATTATGCATGGTACGATTTCTGGGAGAATTCCCAACATAGGGGACATTCTTTAAACATCACTCTCAATCCCGGAGACAACGACTTGCTCGTTCTGGTGAACGGTGGCAATTATGGGGGAGATGGTTTTTATGCCCGCATACAACATTAAGATATCTCACAAAATGATAACCCCGGTTACTAATAACTTAACCGTACTATTATTTTAGATTTGCTTATCACTTCTTTCGTTTGCAATCGTCGTATAGCTGGAAAAGAATCCTGCTAATATCACAAATGGTGAGCCGGTCATTGTCGATTCGGTCATAGACTGATTTTTACAGAACTTCGGCTCAATAAAGATTACTGTTTGATTCTCACACAGATGCTTTGTAATTCAATACCGCAATAATCTGTGTCATTGACATAGAAGCGCACGGCTTTAGGTTCAAAACCGATATGATGTCCCTCAAGGTCAAAGGGCATGGTCTGTACCTGATTATGGTTTACCGGACAAGTATGAAGTGCAAGCTCGTATTCTTTGTCCAGACCATCTGTCAGGATAACTCTGTAATACTTACAGCCATTAGCTGTAATAAAAATATCCGGCCCGGGACCATCGAGTAAAAATCTGTCACCAAAAGTACATTCTATCCAGTATCTTCTATCCATCTTGAAAAAACGCGGATCATCAATATTCAAACAATCAGCCACATCCGATATATCAATATTGGTCTCAGAACGACTTAGCCCGGAAGTATCAATACTTACAAGTTGGACACCGGCCGGGATTTCACTGCGTATCAATTTAATGGGACAGGCAAATTTACCTGCTATGACATCCTCTCTGATTTGCTGCACCGACCAGGACGAATTGTTTCCACCAGTGAACCAATCAAGATTATCGACCGCCACAAACATAGTCATAATACACACGGCCACCAATACACTCGCTTTGGAAACAACCATACTAAGCAGTGATATACCTTTACCGGCTGACAATACTCCGGCACCCACAGGTGCTGTTACAGCGACAGCCGAAGCTGCCTCGGGCAAAGTGACGGCTCCGACAAGAGTCAGGGCGGGTAGAATATAAGAATTATCGAATCCACGTCGAGTGAGATTTTTTCTGAGAGTTTTCTTTGCCTTACAAAACATTAACCGGCACGCAAGCTGGCTGCGTCCCTCAATAGAAGATATCTCATCATAAGAAAGACCGTCAAAACAACGCAATGTCAGGATGTTTCGGTAACTAAGCTTCAATGTCCTCATAGCCGCAACTGCGGCCTGAAGTAATTCTTTCTGTATCATTCGGTCCACATGGTCCGGTCCGGTATCAGCGATACGTTGGCTTAGATCAGGTGCCGCTGATTGTGAGACCGTACGAAGTCGACGGTTGCCCTGAGGTCGATAGTGTTTTTGGACTTTACTCAAGGCCGTACGATAAATCCATGCAAAGAAAGCGTGTTTGGAATGAAATTCAAGTTTTGGTAAGGATCTGTGCATTTCAATCAGAGTCTCCTGGCACAGGTCCTGAGCCAGGTGGTAGTTAAAAGTCAACCGATATAGATAGGGAAATACTATCTGCTCTGTCAGTTCTGCCAACAGAGATTCACTATCCTGCCGACCCTGCTGTGCCTGCCGAATCAGCTCTAAATCAATACATTGGCTTTTATTATCCATGTAACTCACTATATATAATCCGGCAAAACGCCACGTGTTTCCATTATTTTTATTTAGCGGAAACAAAATATTCTGCACGGGGTTTATCTAAGTGGAACTGCTAATTAATCGGCTGATATGACACTACACATTGGTATAACAAGCAATCCGGAAAATATAGTACATCCTCGATCATTCAGGATCAACGGGTATTAATTACTATCTATGAAAGGAGATACAAAATGAAAGCACAACATCTTTCCACTGCGACAGCTTTAGCGAAAAGATTATTATTAATCTATCTCATTATATGTGCATGTGATTTGGCTGCTCATGCACAGACAATCTACGTGGATAGCTCGGCAGGAGATGATAATAATACCGGCACCCAGGAGGCACCCCTTTGCTCGATTCGGCAAGCCATTGAAATCATAAAAAGCAACAGCAACGATATATCTGTAGTGAAAATTAATCCGGGTATCTATGTCTTAGACAGTTTTGTATCAATTGAAACCAACAAAGATATAACTGATAACCGTATTGTAATCGAAGCCAGTATTTTACCCGACGACCGGTCATGGAAACCTGAGAAAATGCCGATTATTATCAGCACCTCGAAAAAAGGGGAAATACCGGGACAGGATTATCACTTTGTGGCTGCTTTTCTAATCAATGAAAGCCATGTTACCATTCGGGGTCTCAAGTTCCCGGGCTATTACTACCCCAACACTCGATACTTCCCGATAGCAAGATTTAATAAAGCAAAAACAGATTTATTCGTAGAGCAATGTTTATTTGTCGGCGATGAAGATGCCAGTCATCTTCAGGTAGGTATCATAGCCCATGGCAATGAAATT
>JASFMF010000431.1:0-3034 GCA_050117705.1 Phycisphaerales bacterium | reverse complement strand
CCCAACCAGCAGGGGACTGTCAGGGGACTACAAGGTGAGTAGTCATCGCCGCTAGATTACCGCAGAAGGGCAAAATCTTGAGAAGTTTCCTTCTTGACAAAAGAAGTGAATTATTGTATCTTATTGAAAAATAAGAAGTTAAGGAATTGCTTGCGGGCGTAATTCAGTGGTAGAATGTCAGCTTCCCAAGCTGGACGTCGAGGGTTCGAATCCCTTCGCCCGCTTTTATTTTGCAGATTTTGAAGTGAATCCTCCTTTTAGAGTTCTTTTATCACTTCATGCGAAAAAGCATACTACCTTTTGTGATAAGACATCGCACATAATTTGTAACTGCTGCTGGTCAGTTTCATAAACCTTGATTGCATCGGTGAACTTTTCACCTTCAGGTAAATAATGAGTCAATAAATTCGGCATTTTTGAAAACCAGTCTTTATTGAAAACAACATTACCTCTTTGTGGGAAAATCGCGATATAAAAGATATCGTTCTCAACCAGGTCCTGGAAAAAGTGAGTCCCAAAAGAAAGCTCCGGCATCAGATTGCCGCCTTCATAAGCGATTTCCGCCAGAACGGTCATATTATTGATTTCAGCGAAACTGACGGGTACACCGAGGCTGGGAGTTGTTGTGCCCCATCTGCCGGGCCCAAGCAAAATAGTCGGAGTTGTCTGCCTGCTGGAGATTTGTTTATTTAATTTTCCGATTTGCCTTGCTATGTCATATTTCCTTGAAATAACAGCATTTACATATTCCTTCGGTTCGACATAAATGACCCTTTTAATCGGTTGGGAAATACTGCCTCCCATAGTATATCCCTGAGACTCGAACAGGACCTTATCAGGCTCAACTTTATCAGGTATCTGTACGTTCGCCCTCAATCCCTTGGTCTGTAATGGTCTGCATTGTACTAAGTTAATCCTGAATTTATCATCTTTTGTAAAGTTGGCTGTAAATTCTATATCCACAGGATACTGGTAATACTGTTCCAGAGTCTTGAGGATTTTTTGCATGGTCTGAATAAAGTCTGTTTCCGCCAAAAGCTTCTTAAACGTCAACACCCAGGGACGCTGAAGATTCATACCAAGCTCTTTGATTTTTCGCTCAGTTCTATAATCCACCGTAGCGACAAGGTCCAATTTGATACTAAGGTTCTCATCAATTAAATCCCGCAGACCCACAGACCTTAATCTGTTTTTGTCAGTGTCAAGCAGGTCAACATTACGCTGCGAAAATTTAACTACATCCTCAGTTTCCGCATACGGCCTGAGCAACGGGTCATCCAAGGCAATTATTTGAGGATAGTCATCTTCAACACGGTCAACCGCTCGCGTACCGAGACCAAAAACCAATCGTAGCATGCCGGCCTTCGGGTCAAGATGCGGCTTCCAAACGAAAGTATTATAAGACACGCCCACGCCGGCAAGGTCAGGGAAGAAATAATGCTTACGGCGTGAACCTGATACACGCTGAACGAGCAGAGCCATTTGTTCATCCCGCTGATCCAGACCCCTTTGCAGGCGATAAGCAAGCGCATCTTCGTCCATCGTACTGGCATAGATTCTTCGAACGGCATCTTCGAAATGCGCATACCGTTGGTCAGGGTCTCCCTGGTTAACGAGGAATATACTTTCGTACTTACCAGCGAAGGCATTTCCAAAAGAATCCTCCAGCAAGCTGCTGGAACGAACAATAATCGGAGACTGACCGAAGTACTCTATCATTTCCCGAAATCGCTCTCTTACCTGAGCGGGGAACTTGCCTTTTAGCAAATTCTCTTTAATCTCTGCAGCTACACTAAAATAGCCTTCGCTTGTTTTTTGCTTCATAAGAAGCTTCCACCAGCCGTTTTCGACTATGTAACTGTAAAAGATATCCGAACCAACGTAGAACGAGTCATGAGGCTCCAGGTACATATTCCAGTCATGGGAATTATCTTTTAACAAGATATTCTGTGCTATGAGCATGCCGGCAGCTTTGCCGCCGATGAAACCACTGCCGACTAATCTGCTCTTTATGCTTATCAAATCAGAAAGAGATAAGTGTTCCTGTGCAAGAGCCGAAATTCTCTTCTCGCGTCCAATCATCAATCCACAAAGTTTTTTAATGATTTCCTTAATTTCCGCAGAATCCGACGGTTCCGACAATAAACTTTCAGCACTTATAAAAAGACGGTCCCAGTAATCCAGAGTTCTTACCGAATCATCAACACCTTTTTCCGAAATGTGTGAAAATAGTCTTGTTGCATCTATACTGCTGATGATAGGTGAGAATTTTCCATCCTGCTTCACATGCGGGAGAAACATTGTCGGGGAATAACGATTCCATACCTTCAGGGGATGAACGTAATAATTTCCTTCGAAATTATACAGGTCCAACAATAACTGGGTTGTCCCCCGGATGCGGGCAACAGTCTCAAATGAATGATGATTTCTTAATAAAGTGAAATAGGTAATAGTGTCCAGCTCGTAAAGATAAGGACAAGTAACCATAAAGAAATTGCCTATCATCAAGTCAGTCGCCCATGCCGAGAGAAGGTCGGAAAGGCAGTCGAACACATAATAAGTTTCCCGGCCTTCCTGAGAAATTATATTGTGCACCTTTGCTGTGAAAGCCTCGAAACCGCTGGCCGCATCCAGCTGATAGGTAGTTACATTCGGCTGGTTTTCAATGAGAGGCTTATGTTTGGCAAATCTCAAATAAACAATGTTTCGACCATCCTGTATGGCGCGAGCTACGTAAAGATCGACAAAATACTGATAATCTTCAATGTGGTCAACCTGCCATACAATATTATCACCTTTTATCAAGTCACAGAGTACTTCATCCAAACCTTCAATACCGGTACTTGCCCATGCGGCCATAAATCAACCCTTCTTTCTATGATATCGTTTATAATCAATTTCTAATTCCTTCACCTTGTATCCAATTATCCGAGGTGTAGTTTTCAGGTCTCTTGCGGCAGCAGCAAGATTGCCATTGCAGCGTTTTAGTGCATCGACAATTATGTCACGCTCGAAGAGATTGACCCTTTCCTTG
>JASFMF010000430.1:0-3036 GCA_050117705.1 Phycisphaerales bacterium | reverse complement strand
CTGGACTTGAACCAGTGACCTCCTGCGTGTCGAGCATACCCGACAAGATGCTGTGATCGCGTAATTACGCTAAAAACGGTATTTACTAAAATTCCCAATACAATAAAAGCGGTTATATGCTCTTAAACGTAGCCGCAAAAGTGTAGTCAAAAGTGTAGTCTCAAGAACTACTTCAAAGAGCGATTATTAAAATTAAGTCACGACTGTAATTATAACATCATTAAATATTCAGGTCTAATTATATGTTTGAGCATAAGAGGTTTTTATGGAGTTAACTTTTACATATCATCATATATCTTGGATATGAGGTAGGGCAAAATACAATTAAGAATATTATTCCCACCCTGTCCAATCCAGAGATGGTAATTGATATTAGGGTATTTGAATCACTTACTTTAGGTGTAGATGATTAAATACGCCCTGTATATTTGTTTGCTGATGGTGACTTTTATATCAATCTCTGCTATTAAAGCTGGATGGCCTTGAGAAAAGTTACGTACTTATTACTTTCCTCAAGGCCTTTCCAGTAGAGGCGAAAACTGGATGTTAGCCGTTACATCACCTGGCCGTTCCGGCTCTGAAGGCTTTCTTCCTTACATCCCTGCTCCAGCTTCTTAAAGCTTATATTCACAGTTAAACCTTACTCCAGGATGAATCGGATGGTTCTTAAAGGTTATTCGTCGTACTTGTAGAAAAACGGCGTCATGGTTCAACAGTGGTAGCCCTCTTTCTTATAAAATTACCTATTTTAGACTTTTGCTCTTTCCCTGTTGTCCATGACGCCAATTCCGGATTCATCCTGTTCTTTCCTTCTTTCTACAAGCGAGAGTTATAGAACAAATATGTTCGAGAGTTGTTAAGTTCAGGTTAAAAAAGGATTAAATTTTAAGCGATATCCTAAGAGGATAGATGCTGTTGCCCCCCACAGGTCAACGAACGAGCAACTGCAAGTACGATTTGAAGTAAGCGTTTTTTTCAATCATTTCGGTCTTATAGACTTATGCTGGACGAGTGATGAACGCCTAAAAATAACATATTTCTTGCATGAAACTCACATCTTCCTAACAGTATTTCAGTAGAAGAAATTATGAGGGTTGATAAAGCTGATTATATATATCTCTTTTACTGGGTTTGGTGTTTGTGAAGATGAGTTGACACTTAACCCAGTATAAAAATAAGCACGGCATAGCCGTGATTTAAGATAAACAAAATTTAGAGATTCTCAAAATTGTATTTCGTAAGCTAAACAGGAGAAAGGAAATGGAACACTTACCAAATCTTCTTTTTATTACTTTCACCTTTACACAACAGGGCAGAGAATTACAAGTTCGATGCCGCGGCTGTAGAGAGATAATGATCTTAGACTATCAAAAACCCACGCATATCAGGGGGCTTATTGAGTTCGATGGCAAGTATATTCCTGTTATTGACCCCAATATTCAGCTTTTTGGAGAGCCCACAAAACTAAACACTTCAAGCTGTATTCTGATTGTTGAGCACAGATACGATTGCCAAAAACTTCATACTGGCATTTTAATTGAGAACTTTGAAGAAATAATGCAACTTGCAGCCAGCAGCTTCAAATTAGAGATAGGTAATCAAGCAAGTGTAAATATGCATTTCATACTTGAGGCACACAATAACGACCGTTCAAATAAACTGCTTTTCGAGAACTACCGGGCATTAGATATTTGCGAAACACAAAAACGGGAAGAAGAAGATTTCGAGGCCTTTAAAAATATTCAGCTGCGGGAACCGTTCCATGTTTGACACTCTGAAAAACCTGATATGTATTGTGGGTATTATCTAGTTTCTTTTCGATTTCTTCAGGCTTGTCGGTCTGGTAGGAAAAGGATTTGTAGATCGACAAAAAGAGTCCCTTCAAAAACCTAATGACTATAAAAAGACGGCAAATTTTCTATCTGAAACTCAAACCGATTGCAAAATGGAGATTTGATCTAAGGTGCTGTTCAAGAGATAGTTACATCACCTTATGTCGAAATGGCTCGATGGCAATGAGTTAAAAAAATGAAAACTAATAGGTTTTTAATAATACTCTAATCTTTCTGTAACATTACATTTCATAATTGTGTTTGAGAATAAAAAAACAGTGATATATTTTTTAATATGAGAGAGTAATCAAATTTATTAGCAAAATGCATTTTGGCTATTTGATTATTGTTGGTTCGCAAGATGAGAAGGTGTACTCAATACCCTGGGTGAAATCTGTAGGTCTCGCGGCCATTGTACTCGGTAAGTAAACTATTTAATATTAAGGAGGAACAATGAAGAAAATTGCATAACTTATACTTGCACCTGTACACTCAAAAATTAACTTCAAACAATTCTAAGGAGTAGTAAAAATGAACAGAATTACATTAATTGCCTTGATGTGCATGGTTATGGCTGGCATAGCCGGCGCTGCCGACATCAATGTGGCCGAAAACATTACAGTCTCAACGACGTGGACATCTGACAATGTTTATCATCTTCAGGCTGTGGTTTACGTTGAGCCCGGTGCCAGCTTAACAATAGAGCCTGGTACACTTATCCGCGGCAACACTGATAGCGCGCTAATCATTGCAAAGGGCGCTCAGATATTCGCGAACGGCAGAAAAAATGCCCCGATTATCATGACGTCCGAAGACGATGATCTGGTAACTTGGCGTGCATCCTGCGAGGAGTGGGGCAACCTTACAATTATGGGTGATGCACTTATCTCTGCTACACTTGACGGCGATGGCACAGGCCAGCCGGATGGTACCGATACCGCCCAGATGGAAGGTCTTGAAGCCAGGTTCCCCGGTGACACTCTTCCGCTCTACGGCGGTAACAACGACGATGACGACAGCGGCGTAGTTCGTTACGTTTCACTTCGTTACGGTGGACACGTGCTCAGCATTGCGAATGAGCTGAACGGTATGTCACTCGGTGGTGTCGGACGCATGACGGATATGGACCACATCGAAATCATGAACAACGTGGACGATGGTATCGAAATCTGGGGCGGTACACTCAACTTAAAGTATGTCTCCA
>JASFMF010000429.1:0-3038 GCA_050117705.1 Phycisphaerales bacterium | reverse complement strand
TATATTGAGATTCGAAAATTAATAATCTCGCCGTATCGGCATAATTGGGTGGCTCAGTATTATCTTCTCGAACCGAATTAACCCATAGGCGATATTTCCCCGATTCGAGCATGGCCATTTGTGGCGAAACATATTTTTGAGTATTACTCGGGATTAACTGCACGATATAAAACTGTTTGTCCGGTGCGGCTACGGTATCACCCTCTGAAAATCTATACATTTGATTATCGCTCGAAGCTGCCTTTGTGCAAAGCCAGTCGGTAATATCATCTTCATTCCCTTTAATTACGGCAATAAAAGTTGTGTCTCCCCCGGTCTGATCTTGCACCATGCAACCGGTCCAGGGCGTCCCGTTTTCATCAATAAAAGAAAAAACATCCGCGATATATCCTATGTCGGTATCAAAGCTGTCCTTGGTTGCTATCGGTCCAGCTAGCGAATCATAATCCGCGCTGGTCGAAAATGAATCGATCGGCGTATGCCAAGCACCTTCAGCCCGCCTGACATTAAATCGCAAATCTTCAATTACATTACAACTTGTTGAGCATACAATCGGCGTGAAGAATAGAGCCTCGTCATAGCCCCAAATTCCACCAGCCGGTAGATTCAATAAATATGGATGCAGGGCGCAGGCTCCGGCTCCGTCATCATCGCAATCATCAAGGAAGGTATTTAGGTGAACCCGGTTGTCGGGGGTTTCCTCTATCCATGCATGATCGATATCGAGCCAGAAACCTACGCCTATCTCGGCAAGATGCCCGGAGATATGAAGATCCCCGGCTTCGGTTGCTACAAATCCCTGATCGTTTACCCAGCCCTCGGTAGTGTAAGCACTGTCTCCAATGGTTGTATCTCCCCGATAACCATCCGCTACTATTTTTCCAGATAATGATATTATTGTAGTGAAAGTATCCGGCCTCTGCGCATTCAACACCGAATCGAGAAACTTATAGGGATAACCGAGTGGAGGCTGCTGACCGTAGACGGACCCGAAGCCAAACAAAAGCCCGCCGAAAACTATAATTATTCCTATAATCAGGGGGATATTACCCGGATGCTTTTGTGCATATTTTCTTAGCCGATCCGCAATTTTACGTATTCCTGTATATAACCATTTAAATTTTTTTCTATTCCCGTTTTTCATTTATTTCCCCCTATCCGGCATTTGTTATTACGAAAGTTGCTAAGCCTATCATTAAGGCCATTGCGGTCAGCATTACGCCAATTAATTTCCATGGCTGAACCTGCCTTTTTTCAAGATCGTTAAGCCGCATCTCATGGGCGGTAACTTCCTTGCCGTGAGTTTCCCGACAGACACCAAAATCTCTTTCGGTTTCCCTTGACCTACCGTTAAGCTTATCTAATTTGTCAAGAATGATGTCCAGCTTTGTCTCGATCCTCACGACCTTGACTTGAGTGCTTTCAGACAAATCGGCCTCCCTGCCTTTATTGTTTTGCATGTTTTCTTTAGGCATTTACCGACCCTCTTATGTGGTTAAAACAATTCTATCGCCTCGATTTTCGTGTAATAATTATCGATGCCCTGTTCTAATTTATTGATCAAAAACTGTTTACCCGACCAGCTCTCGCCATAGCATTTTATTTGACTGTCGCAGGTAGCGTCGTCCAATTCGATCCAGTCGCCGATTTCAAGATCGGAACAGGTTAAACCGACAGTGGCGAATTTTATAATTACATGAGGTTTACACCATATACCGTCATCGTCAGACGCCGAGCCGTCAGCCGATCGGATTAAATGATTAGCGATATGGGTCGCATGTGTTCCGGTCAAATTCTTCCATTGCGCCGTATAAGATCGGGTGCCCCAGTTCTCCGCCTGGGAGGTGCTGTTTTCAATTGTCGATAAATCAATAAACAATCCGTTCTCCTGCTGATAGCGAGATTCAAGATTTAATTTATTGAATATCCAGTTCGATTTTGAAAATTTAATATCGCCTTTATATATCCATGAATGAGGAATAGTTTTTGCCGTCGAAGGGCTGGTATCGTTAAGCGGAATCAAACGAGCTTTACCGCTGGCCCCAAAGAAATAAACAAAAGTCGCTTGTTCGCAGATTTTACGAATTATGTCATCGCTAAAACCTTCATTGTCGGAATGCAAATTCAATCGCATTTTTACCGATGTATTTTCGGCGTCGATAAAAGTCGTGAGATCAATATCATCGTTACCCAGACTCAGCTCATCGCGAAGAATAGATTCGATTATACCCGCCGGGTCTTCAATTACATCGTTGGCCGAATAATTAGATGATCGTCCGGTAATCCATGATCCGTATTCCCGGCCCTTGCAGGCGACATAACCGTCATAATAAGATTCCGGCATATAATCAACCTTGATTCGAACCTGATAAATTCTCATTAGCGAATAATTGTCGAGTGTCGAATCGGCGTTGGCACCATCGGTTATGGTGGCTTTTACCTTTATGGCGTCCCATTCTTTACCCTCAAGCGCATTTAATGATAAGCTGCCCTCGTCTCTGACCGAGGTTGAGCTTGAGCAAGTAACATAGGTGCTCGCCAGAGTATCGTTGACCATTGAATAAGGAGTAATCGTCATCGTTCCACCGGCCGGGCTTCCACCACCGGACATCAAAGAGTATGTAAGATATTGAATACTGATATCATTGATTCGCTCATGAGTCTCTGGCGCCGTATCTTCGGCGGGCAAATTTCTATTTATAAAATCCGGGTTTTTGATTCCGTAAAAACAGGCGCCCTCCACATCCGTCCCGTCATCGGAGATATTATCGTAAAGTACGGCATACGTTGAATCGTCACCGTCGTAAGCGTTCTCATAATCAGTCGGCTCGGTCTGCGTAAAGAAATCGCCGTCGATATTGCGAATATCCAAAAGATTAAAGTATGCCCAGAATTCACGCAGATAAGAACCGCTGCCGGTCACATAAGTCGTCCGGCCCGAATCGTCAAGGGTGGCGGTTTTTAATCGGGCGATCGGTGCTATATCGCAACCAGATTCTTTCAAATGGACTTCGGAGACTGCATCGCAAACATGATCC
>JASFMF010000428.1:0-3041 GCA_050117705.1 Phycisphaerales bacterium | reverse complement strand
CTCGTTTCAAATTTTACGTTGTGATTTTGCTTTTTTCACTTTAACTTTTAATTTCCCTTGCGCTACCTTCGGTTCGCACTATTTTAATCACTCCGCCACCTTGCAAATAACATTTTTACCTTCGTTCGACGCTTTTTATATTTACTTCGTCTCTTGCGAGACTACGTAACGCTATATGTTTCTCATGCTGGCCTCCGGTAGAAATGTTATTTTCTTATTTACGTGCCTACGCCGAAGGTCCGGCATGACTTTTTGACGGAGAGTTTACCCCCGAGGAGCTACACTCATAGCCTGCAACAGGGGGGTAGAAATGTTTATCTCACGGACATTAATTTCGATTTCAATTGATTTTAGAGTCAAAATATGGTATAATACCCACCAGTTGGCCAGAAGGCTAACGGAGTTTACCCTCGGTGGTAGCTCACTTGCTTTTCTGTCGGGGGCACCTCGCCAGCAGGCGAAGCTAAACAGACATTTCAGATTGCAAGTCAGTAAATAATTTCAGGATAGGCATAAAGTGGCAAAGGCACATAGCAATTCAGCAGCAATTTTTTTCTGTATTTTGTCTTCCGTATTCTGTTTTCTGTCCTCTACAATTGTAAAGAACATTCGACAAATCGACCCTTTTATGCAAAACAAACCCAAAGCCTGCCCTGAGCGAACCTGTCCTGAGCAAGATCGAAGGAGTCGAATGGGTTAAAATAGGCAAAATGAATTTGATAACTTATAAAAAAATGGCTTATAAAAATACACACAATTGGACACTTGGTGAAAACAAAACTAATCTCTGTCTTCTGCCTTCTGAATTCTGTATCCTGCCCAATGAACACTCTTTACAAAACACCCAATATTCAATATCATAACCGGCGTATTCGCCGATGTAGCTCAATGGTAGAGCACAGCTTTCGTAAAGCTGGGGTTGAGGGTTCGACTCCCTCCATCGGCTTTGTGAACCTTCAGGATAAATACAATTCGCTCCGGAAAATCCTAAAGGAGTTGGGTAAAGTCATCATCGCATACTCCGGCGGTGTGGATAGTTCATTTCTATTGAAGGCCGCTGTCGATACACTCGGAGCCCAAAACGTCCTTGCCTGTATCAGTGCAGGCGTGGCTGAGCCTTCGAACCAGCTTGCCCGCGCCAAAAAACTCACCGGCCAAATAGGCGTCCGCCTTCAGGTTATCGATGCAGATGAGCTGTCCGACCCGAACTTCACCGCAAACAAAGCCGACCGTTGTTTCCATTGTAAATCCCATATATGCAAATTACTTTTAGATATCGCCAAAGAACAGGATTTCGGCCACGTCATCTTCGGCACAAACTTTGACGACCTCGACGACTTCCGCCCGGGCAACCGCGCAATGAAGGTCTTCGGCATCCGTTCCCCACTGGCCGAGGCAAAACTCACCAAAGATGAAATCCGCACTCTAAGCAGACAGCTTAACCTGCCTACCGCCGATTTACCTTCGTCACCATGCCTGGCCTCACGTATCAGTTATGGCCTGGAAGTTACCGAACAAAGATTAAAACAAATCGACCGAGCCGAAGAGTTCCTGCGAAGTCTCGGCCTTGTCGAATTTCGCGTTCGCCATCACGATACCATCGCCCGAATCGAAGTTCACCAGCAGGACATCGATAAAATCACAAAAGAGCCGGCCCGCTCGAAAATAATCGATAAATTAAAATCACTCGGCTTCAAATTCGTAACAATCGACCTGCAGGGCTTTCGCTCCGGCTCGCTGAACGAGCCGCTGACTGAAGAGCAAAAGAGAAAAAGCCTTTAGGAGCAAGCTATGTATAAAAGTAAAACATTCGCTTCATTCAAAGTGATACATCTCATATTTACTCTTTTAGGTTTGTGCATACTCTTCAATTTTTTCTCTCCTCAGGAGCTTTTCGGCACCGACAAGACAAAAACTGATGACTTTCAATTGCGAATAATGAGTTTCAATATCCGCTACGGCACCGCCAACGATGGCGAAAACCGCTGGAAAAACAGGCGTGAAATGGTCTTCGATGTTTTACGTAACCACAAACCTGATGTCGTCGGCTTACAGGAAGCTTTGCGTTTTCAGATTGACGAAATTCGTAACGCTTTACCCGCGTATGGCGAAATCGGCGTTGCGCGCGAAGATGGCAAAACAGACGGCGAATACTCCGCTATTTTATATCGTCTCGACCTTTTCGATATAAACGAATCAGGAACGTTCTGGTTTTCCGATACGCCGGAAGTTCCCGGCTCAAGTCACTGGGGCAACGCCTGTGTCCGCATTTGCACATGGGCAAGATTCATCGAAAAGAAATCAGCAAAGGCCTTTTATGTTTTTAATCTTCATTTAGACCATATTTCCCAGCCTTCCCGGGAAAAAAGCGCCGTCCTGTTGACAAAACGCATCCTCAGCAGAAAACACCCGGACCCTTTCATAGTAACGGGTGATTTCAACGCTGGTGAAGACAATCCGGCTATAACATATTTAAAAGGTAAGACACTTTTTGAAGAAGACGGCGATAAACTCAAAAATCCCGTCCCCATGGTCGATACGTTTCGCGTTTTGCATCCGGACGCCAAAAACGTTGGTACATTCAACCGTTTCAATGGAAACCGCAAAGGTGATAAGATTGATTACGTCTTCACACAGCCGGATACCAAAATCCTCGAAGCGAACATAATACATGACAATGTCAATGGACGCTGCCCTTCCGACCATTATCCTGTCTCCGCCATCTTAAGTTTTACCACCGGTAATACTTATTACATAGATAGTGAAAATGGTAACGACCAGAATGTTGGCAACAGTCCTGATATGCCGTGGAAAACCTTGGCCGCCGTAAACAATCACACTTTTGTTCCGGGTGATAAAATACTATTCAAAGCAGGCACTACCTATACAGGCCGGCTCAAACTCAAAGGTTCAGGCACAAAAGACAAACCTATTGTAGTTGATACGTATGGGCAGGGTTCAAAACCGCGTATCGATGGCAATGGAATCCTGGATACGATTCTGCTGGAAAATATCGAGTATTGGGAATTGAACAATCTCGA
>JASFMF010000427.1:0-3041 GCA_050117705.1 Phycisphaerales bacterium | reverse complement strand
TTCTGGTCCTTCGTGCTTTGACAGCATTGCGTAATTGTTCATCTTCAAACATAATGTTTCCTGACCTCAGAACTGATTATACTTTAGCGAAGCCTCCGGCTGGCTCGAAATAATATCTTCAATATTTTCTACGAAACAAACTTATAACTGAGCTTCTGTTCGTCAGAGATAAATCATCCTAAGTTGATTGGCATCAGAACGTACAGGAAATTTGTCCCGCTTTTAATCAGGCCGGGTCTATCCGGCTGACCTAATTCAAATTCTAATTCCGGTGTTTTAATAACCCGCAGGACATCTATTAAAAACTGTGGATTAAAACCTATTTCAATCGGCTCGCCTTTGTAGTCAATTGGCATATCGACCTGTGCGTCGCCGGTTTCCGGTGCTCTTCCAGAAAAAACAAGCTTATCTTTTTGTACCGAAAGCTTAATTCCTCTTGATTCTTCGCTCGTCAATAATGATGCACGGCGTACTGCACTCAATGCCCCTTCTCTTGATAGTTTCAGTTTCTTGTCATAATCACTCGGGATTATATCCTCGTACTTTGGAAAGTTACCTTCTACCAGATTTGAACTTATTACAACGTTCGCACAGCTTATTAGAATCTGATTATCTATAAGCTTGATTGCTACTGTATCTTTTTCGTTGCTGCCGACTTTGTCCAGTAATCCCATTGCCTTGGCGGGTACTATTATATTTGCCGGGGCTTTGTTTTTGGCCGGTGCCGAAGCTAAATTGACTCTACACCGTGCCAATCTTCTGCCATCTGTGGCAACCAGCAATAGTTTCTTGTCCTTGATTTCCCAGAGTACACCGTTAATAGCATAGCGACTACTTTCTCTGGCCGTTGCGAACAGGCTCTGTTCGATACCAGCTTGAAGATTACCCAGAGCAATATTTATGTCACCATTACCATCGAAACCAGGCACTACCGGATACTGACCCGGCTCCTGACCGTATATTGTAAAGTGGCTGTCAGCCCCTTTTATTTCACATGTTCCTTTTGAAGCTTCCAGAAGCAGAACATCATCAATACTTTCACGTACAATCGCCGCCAGCCGGTCTGCCGGCACGATAATCTCGCCGGTTTTTTCGACCTGTACTTCGGATATCAGGTAGTTGATTCCGACCTCCAGGTCTGTTGCACATATCCGAACCTCTTTTTCTTCGGCCGTAATTTGTACACAGCGCAATATCGGTTTTGGGGTTCGGCTTGGTACTACAGATGTCAGCAAACCTAAGGCCTCGCTAAGAGCCGCTCTGTTAAAATTTACTTTCATAATAAACCTCTGAGTTAATATAACTAAAGGGTCAAAATATCAGATTTACGTGCTATGAAAACCAGCGTAGTTTACACCAAAATGCGTTCTCTCACAACCTTATTTTCACAGAAAAGCTTAATCTTTTCAAAGGTGTTTGCACCCTTACAGTTGCAGAATTTTTATGGGTACTTAAGTGCTGGTTGTAGTAGAAATTATGCCGATAACAGGCGGGCGGATTGTATGAATAGAGGGGTACCTTAAGCTGTGGTGAACGGAATTTTCACAGCAGTGTATTAGTTTATTTTTTAGAGGCTATGGGGCTACTAATGGTAAACCTTAACATCAAGGTGTCTGACTCCCCATTCGAGGGCTTCCTGGTGAGTGGCGAAAAATACGTCGAGTTTATTACCTTTGATTGCGCCGCCTCTATCGAGAACTTTTACAGGCTGGCTGTTACTGTATCCTGGAATAAGCATTTTAGTGCCGAAAGAATATCGCCCATCGGCTGCAACGAAAGTATCACCCGGCTTTATTATATGCCCACAGGCTGTCATGCCATCTGAGTATTCGCCGCAACATATCGGACAGGGGCAGTAGGCCGTTACACGCATACGAACCTCTTGCCATTCGGCGTGTTGTTCGGTATCACTAATGGGAGTTTCAGCCGGTTTATCGATAGTGACTACTGGCTCGCTTGGCTTAGGCTCAATCTTTATTGTTTTGGATTCACTTAAAATAGCACCGGAATCCTGTTCATTGATTACTGTAGGGTTGGATAAAGTTATCGGACTGTCGGCTTTCGCGCGAGCTATTTTGACAATTAGAATCAGGATGCAAATGCTGACTGTTAAATTTATAAGATTTAAGAGAACGCTAATGTTTTTGGTTTTTGCTTTTCCCAATGGTCATCCCCCCTCAAAAAAGTAGAACATTTGGACGCGCAATAGTTCAGATTAGTTTTGTTGTTTTAGTTAATCCCCCTCGCCTTTGAATTGTTGATAGTATTGTACCCTAAAGCTCCTTTCAATTCAACCTAAATGTCGTGAAAGGGCCTTTTTAAAGCCAAAAATGGGCGTATGTAAACAATCAGATGGATATTATGGGGCCATGTTGAAAAGTTTTTTTGGTGTGTGAACCCGGCTGTAGGTGGAAATAACTGTTATTTGGATGGAAGTTTTGTTCTGTTTAACGGAGCCCGCCGAGTAAGGCCGCTGACAAAAGACCGGCGCCTTCGCTGGTGGTTGATTTGAGGACAAAATCGTCTATACAGTTATCTGGAGCCAGGAGGGTATCTTCGACTTCATGGCTGCTTGACCAGGCAATTATAATTACGGGTTGGTTACCTAAAGCTTTACGAGCGTCCTGGGCAAAGGTTGTAGCATTCATATCCGGCAGGGTGCCGTCAGTAAGGATAACTTTCGGTTGATATTGTTGGATTTGCTCCAAACCTTCCTTGCCGGTTTTAGCCACGTGAGGATCGAAGCCAAGACGGCGCGATAGTTCGACCGCGCTGGAAGCCTGAGAATTGCTGGAAGCGACGATAAGCAGAGGTGGATTGTCATCAGCAAGTGTTAATTGGCCGGTAGCCATTCGTGTTGCTGTCGAAGACAGGGTGATTAATCGTTCCTCCCACTTGGCATTTTTGCGTTCAAGTTGCTCGCAACGATGCTGAAGCGATTCGATTTCCTGTTGTAACAGCCCGTCATCCGTTGAGTTTATTCTGGTTTGTAACAGACGATCGGCGCGCTTAATCTTGGAATTAAGTGTTTCGTCGTCGGC
>JASFMF010000426.1:0-3050 GCA_050117705.1 Phycisphaerales bacterium | reverse complement strand
AAAATGCATATTAAATTATAATTTTCGCGATTTCTCGATAGCTGAAAATAACCAAAGCCAGAACGAACAGTAAAAATGCCTTAATGCAAACCATAACGATAGCGCATCTGGCCAGCAAGGACCAGCTTATTAATCTTGCAGGGACCAGAAATTTCGTAGGATTAAACCTGTCAAACTGCGGCAGGAGTTGAAGCAACCATTTAAAAGTGTATGAATAAAATAAACTCGCGTTTTTACCAAGGAATTCAAAGGATTCTATGACAAAGCCGCTGACACTTGCGGTCGAAAAAAGCACAAGGCATAGGAGTATAGCGACAGGGAACGACAGGAAGGTCGAAGATAATATGCCCAGACATGCCAGGAAAATCAAACGTACGAGTATTAAAAGAGCGGCTCTTATGAAATTGCCTGTGAAGGAATCGGCTTTATAGAGCACCTCTATACCGTCCGGCGGAAAGATTATGACCGTATTATTATAAGGTACGTTCTGAAATGCTACGGCAAGACGACCATGTTCCGGCACGACCTCTGCGGGTATTTCTATTTCGTGAAACGTTCGGACGGAGTGTTTATGGAGACGGTCATAGGTCGGAGTTTTGCTTTCCGTGCCGTATCTGATGTATTGATAGTCACCTGCGAACCATCTGCCGTACACCTGGTCGTCGGGTGGGTTTATATTAACATCATATTTAAATTTTATGAAAATACTCTGGTCGAGGGGCTTGACGTTGTCGAATTCCCAGACCAGCACCTTCCCGACGGCCGCGGACCGTTTTACAAGCTGCTGCTGTTGGGTGAGCCATGACATAATTTCATCGTGCGTGAGGTTTTCGGGCAGCTCGTTACTTGTTTCAAGTTTCTTATAGACCTCTTCGACTTCCTTGGATACATCAACTGCCGGTACATTCAGTCCTGCTCGTGCGGAGAAGAACTCGTTTTTAGCCTGAGTAAGTTCGGCCTCGGTCGGATTATGGAGTTTCGGTATGTAAACGGTATTTGCGTATATGATAGATGAAAACAAACCGAGCAAAATTACATCCAGAAGTATCACTCCGAGCAGCTTGCCTAAAAGAAACTCATACCGGCGAATGGGTTTTGTGATAACTGTGTATATCTGTCTTTGCTCTATATCGCTGGTTACCGAGTAAATCGAGACTATTATTGTTAGCAGGCAAAGTAAAAGGCTGGTTAGTGACAAGCCGTAGCTTACAAAGGTTTGCAACCTGCCTTTTAATGTTCCGTCGCCTGTGGTGGAAAGACTCATTGCAGTCAGGAGGACAAGCAGCAGGATAAGAAAAACGACGGCTACTTTCATCCGTAAGGCCTGCTTGATGGTATTTTTGGCGACAGCCCAGATACTACCCATCGCCTGTGTCTCCTGCCTGAGGTTTGTTAGTTTGCTCTTTGTCCTCTTGTGGTGTTGAGCGACCGGTGAGCTGGTCTAAAATGTTTTCTTTGACTTGTTCGGGTTGGACGGCCTGAGATTCGACAGGTTGTGTTTTCACTGTTTGGTCTCTAACAACGGATTCGGATTGTGACGGCTCAGTAGAGGTTGTTAATTTACTCAGTAACTGTTCATCGGGTTCAGGCTCGGCACTTTCGGCCCGGTCAACTTTTTCTGTTGCCGGAGATGTCGGCTGATATTCCTGTGATACCGGTGCGGAGACAAGCTTATCAAGTATACTTTCTGAAGTGGAAATTTGTTGTGTAAGAAAATCACCGATTTTAGTAGTGCTGACCGCCCCGCTTGTGGGCTGTGCTTGCTGTTGTGCGGCCGTGACGGTCCTGATGAAAAACGACTCAAGCTTGTCCATTGGAGATGTTACTACACATTCGGCATTTTCCTGCTCAACCAACTGTTTTATTTTCTCAATGGTATTATCACTTATAGCGTCAGTTGTTATTTGTTTTTTATTTGTCTGCTGTAACAAATCCCGAACCTGTCCCTGAGTCTGTATTTTACCGCCGTAAAGAATCGCAATTCTGTCGCATACATCTTCGACGTCCGCAAGCAGGTGGCTGCAAAGCAGGATTGTCTTGCCGCGTTCGGACAGTTTCAGGATTAAATCTTTTATTTGTCTTGTGCCGATAGGGTCAAGTCCCGTTGTCGGCTCGTCCAGTATAAGTAAATCGGGGTCGTTTATCAATGCCTGTGCCAGGCCGATTCTGCGCGCCATACCTTTGGAAAACGTTCCGACAGGTCTGTTTGCGACGGCCTTTAATCCGACCATATCGAGAAGAGCTTCGATGCGCATTTTACGTAGCTTAGCGGGAAGACCGAATAATCTGCCGTAGAAATCCAGTGTTTCGCGGGCGTTCAAATATCTATAGAGATAGGATTCTTCAGGTAAAAAGCCGATTCTTGAGTTAATTTCAGGGTCCGAACCTTCACCACCAAAAATTAAAGCTTTTCCCTTCGTCGGATGGAGCAGGCCTAACAGCATTTTCAGGGTAGTCGTTTTACCTGAACCGTTAGGGCCTAAAAGGCCGAAGACCTCATTGTGGCGAACCTGCAGGTTCAGGTCGTCCACGGCGTAAACCTTGGCCCTGCCCCACCAATCAGAAAAAATCTTGGTTAAAGATAAAGTTTCGACTGCGTATTCCATAGTTATTTATCTTGCTAAGCGTATTTTGTGTTGTATCCTGCTTTATTTTTACGCTTGTGGTCCGTGGTCAAGCTCCTCGCCGTAGCGGACAAGCCGGGCACTGTTAAAGACGACAATCAGTGAGCCGAGGAAATGCAGGAACGCTGCATAAATCGCCGGCAGCCAATCCGCAGCGGCTGCTGCGTCGCCGAGAATGATGAACATTATTCCAAAGCCGAGATTTTGATTAATGACTCTCCTTGTTTTTCGAGAAAGCCGTACAAGGAAAGGCAGCCGCTTCAAGTCGTCACTCATCAATGCAATCGAAGCGGAATTTATAGCTACGTCGCTACCGGCGGCTCCCATAGCAATACCTAAATCACCAGCCGCAAGAGCAGGAGCGTCGTTTATTCCATCACCGACAACCACAACGGTGTGGCCGTCCTTTTTAATCTGTTCGACAAT
>JASFMF010000425.1:0-3057 GCA_050117705.1 Phycisphaerales bacterium | reverse complement strand
CGATATGTCCTCATTCGCTGAGCTTTCGGCCGATTGTTATTGATGCCAAAAGTACGGTCGAAGTTGTGGGGCTTAGGGTAAATGAAGGTACTACTGTTTCTATCGATGGGCAGGTTTCGTTGAAACTGTCAATTAATGATGTTGTAAAAGTTCAAAGGCAGGCCAGTGATTTCCTGATAGTGAATAATCCGCTTCGCAGTCAGTGGGACACGCTTGCCGAGAAACTCAGATGGGCCGAGACGCCGAAATATAAGTAAGGCCCGGATGTTTAGTTTGAAAAAGCTGAAGTAACGAATGTTTTTGCGGAAAGGGAGGCATTAACATTATGAAGAACCGTCTGTTTATTTTAATTGTAGCGGTGGTGGTCTTTGTCTTTACGACTACTGGCTGGCCGGTAGAGAATTATGCAACGAGAAATCCCGCCGGTTCGGGCACGATTCCAATGAGCAGTTTCTACAACAGCCTGACGGGAACTCCAAATCCGATTGATACCAGCGCTAATCTGGTGATTACCGGCAACGTTCGCCGCGGCGGACACTTCCGCGCTGCCGTACCTTACGAATCGACCACAAACTTCGGGGCCGGACTTGGCTCGTCGTCACTCAGTTCTTTTCTGAGAGATTCCACCGGTTCGGAAGATTTCGGACGGTATGCCGGCGGCTATGGCGTTCAGCCGTATTATTTACAGTCGAGAACGGTAGCTACGACAAGGCCCGGCCATTCCGGAGTTTTCAGGCCTTCGGATACGAGTTTTAATAATTATACGCTCCCGGGTATAAACTTCGTCGGAACAGGCGGGACGACCTCCACTCAGCAAACTTTCCCCGGCTGGAATACTTACACTCTGCCGGATAGTTCGAAGAAGCCGTTCGACACGGAATTGCAGGGGATGAACGAATTTGCACAAAGGCCGAAAATTGTAAACAGCTTACGGGAGCTGCTGATGCTTACCCGGTCGAAAGAGACGTCGCTTACGACCCAGGACCAAAGGCTGAAGACAGAGGACCAAAAATCAAAGACTCCGGACTTTATATTTCAGATGCAGGATGCAAAATTGCAGGCGCAGGACACGAAACCTCAGAGCCGCAAACAGCAGGAGCCGATTGATGATGATAAGCAAGACGTATATGACTGGGTGGTTCTGCCTGAACAGACCGAGCCGCTTCAAAGCGATAGTAGCCTCGAACAAAAGGAAAAGGCCGAATCCGAGCAGCGTAATGTCCCGCCGATGTACCGGATGAATTCATTCCTGTCTGATTCGGCACGTGAACGAAGTGATGTTATGGAGCAGTTAAGACAGCAGATTGATATTTTGCGTATGACCATTGAGGCGCGTATAAAAGCCGAGGTGGAGGAATCCGGCCGGAAAGGTCTGACCGGGATGGATGTGTATGAAGATTATCGCCGGCTGGCCGGGTTTGATAAGACCGAACCGGGCGATATTAACGAATCCGGCAAAGTTGATTTTGAATTCTTACGAACACAGAGCGAGGATTATCACAGCAGAATCTTTTCTTTGGAGGAGCTGAATAAATTTTCGAAAGCCAAAATATCCTCAATGGCGAAAGAAATCAGAGGCGGTCTCAGCCACGAATCTTTTTCGCAGGCCAAGTTCGAGCAGCACATTCGTGCGGCGGAAAATTATCTTAAGGCCGGCAGGTACTATCGCGCCGCCGACAGTTATTCTCTGGCATCCATTTATAAAATGAGCGACCCATCATGTCTTGCCGGCAGGGCGCACGCCCTGTTTGCCGCCGGCGAGTATATGAGCAGCGCGCTGTTTCTTTCCCGGGCGCTCGAGCTTGCCCCGGAATATATTTATACCAACATCGACCTTGTGGCTATGCTGGGTGGCGTCGAAAGATTTGAAACCAAGCTCGCGAATGCCAGGCGATGGTTGAGCGAGAACGACTCGGGTAAGCTGCAGTTCCTCCTGGCCTATGTCTATTACCGAACAGGCCGGTTACAGCAGGCCAAACGTGCCATCGCTGTAGCCAGCCGGGAAATGCCCGACTCGATGGCCGTGGAGATCGTCCGCAAAGCTATCGCAATGCGATAAGCGGCGATGTAAAAAGCAAGGCTTGCCGCTGCGGCCATTGCTCCTGCCGAAACTTTAATAAACGTACGTCGATTGATACCGGCTCGTCTATTGTTCTTGTTTATATTTAGCTCCTCCGCGATTATAGTCCTTTCAGATTCACTTTTCGGTCTTTATCTTCTTGCGGGTAAATTCTACTTTGTCTTCCATTTTATTACCGTTGGGTAGAATATATTTATGATTATAGGTAAACTTATTGTCGTTGATTCTTTCTGTGATGCCTATACTTGAAGCTCCTTGGGCGTTCCCGAACCATTTCCATTCTATGATTTCTTTGTTCTCTTCCCGCTTGCCCCTACCGTAGGCTATGCAACGCATGCTGTCAAACAAATATCCAATAACTTCACCGGTTTTTGGGTCGACTGTGTGAATTTGCAGCCCTTTGAAAGTCGAATTTTGATATCCTTCGATATCTTCATCGGAGGCATGCAGAGTCTCTTTAAGGTATTGCCTCTGCTCGTCAGTTATCTCAGTTATTTCAACCTCGCTTTTCATAATTAAGAATTGCCCATTCAAACCAAACTCTATCTTCGTCCGGCCTGTAGCTGCTCCCGCATCTGAATCGGCCGAGAATTCCCACTCGCCAACAAGCCACTTATTCCAATTGTCATCAAGAGGCTTTGGCTGAAACGAAGTTGAACCACTTTCTTTCGCCGTCTCTTTTGCCTCATTTATCGCATATGAAGAAATACTTACTATTGCAACTAACAGTATAATGGATAACCTTTTCATCTTTAGACCTTTCATCCTTTAATTGTTTAATAATTCAGTTTTAACTTATTTTTATTTTAAAAAGTTTCATCTGACTTATTTTAGGAACTATTTCCAAGTGCAAAATCCATCCACTCATCAATGGTGACGCCCTTGTCCTTACATTGCTGAATGAGGTCCGTGTGACTGGACGTCCACGATCCAATCAGTCCACCATGCTGGTTGTGAACCAGATTGTACCAGAGGCA
>JASFMF010000424.1:0-3057 GCA_050117705.1 Phycisphaerales bacterium | reverse complement strand
AAGGGCGGTTACAAACGCTATCACAATGAAACATTTTCCAATAATGCCTGCGCTGTATTGCCGTTCTCGTGGTACAAAAATCGCTGCCGCCAATGTCAGCCACGCTAAAATGTCGGGCGGCGTCCACGTCCGAGGCATACCGAGATTACCTGCCGAATATATATAGCCGGCGAAGATGTTGCTGAAAATAACTGATACCAGAAATGTGTAGAACACCCACTTCGGTTTTATGAACACAAGCGGCACACAAATTACTATTGCAATTAGACATAATACTGCAATAAAGGTTGCCATCGAATTATCCTTAAATAAGGCTCCCCGAAATTACTTAAAGCTGAAAGAGAAAGCCTGTTGTTACATATCGGAAATTAAAGTCCGCGGTTATAGGTTAAAAATGCCGAATTTCAGGTATTTTCGTTTTTTATGCTTACCCCCTGGTCCGCTTTAGCATCTCAGCGAAATCTTCTTTTACCCGCGTGCACATTTTGCAGCCGATCTCTTCAATCTTATTGCTGACAGCATCCGGATTTTTATTTATTTCATCGAAGAGTTCTATTAGTTTTTTTGCGCTAAGCTGTGCATCAGTAATGCAATACTTTTCAAGCCCGAACTGGGCCATAAAGTCTTCGGTCTTTTTATGATACGCAACGGCCAATAACGGCGTTGAAGCTACCAGCGAAAAGATTTGCGAATGTGTTTTATGCCCTGTAAAAATTTTACATTGAGCTACGGCATTAATATGCTCGGATGTTCCGGGAAAGCCTTCCACGATTTCGCAATTTTCTTTTTTATCAACGTTGTTTATCACTGCCTCGATGCATGCCCGGTCTGTGCCCTGAAGTTCCATCGGGAAAAATCGCACTTTGAACCCGGCTTCTATGGCGTGATTAATCAATGAAGCAAAATAGAGAGGGTGTTTTTTATGTTCTGCAATTTGGTTGGCTCGTGTATGAACATAAACGGCTACTCCCATCACAGGCGGGCGTTCGTTCGGTTTTATTCGTGATTTTATAATATCACAAAGGCCGAAAACTGATTCGTGTGTCTTTGACACTTTCTCCGTGGAAACACCCATTTGTCTAATTTGTTCTATTGAATCCTCGTCGCGGATAAATATTTGGCTGGCTTCGGAAAGTATCTTTTGTACCATTAGTTTGTTCTTCGGCGATGTAAAGTTAAATGGACCGATAGATTGCGACCAGAGTATCAGTCGTTTTCCCAAAAGCAGAACCGCCGCCATATCGAATATTTGCGGAGTGACAGCATCGGGCACAAACATAGTCGTTATGTGATGGCCACCAGTGCTGATTACTATATCAGCATCCTCAACGGCCTTTACGAATTGTTTATTTATAAGCAGGCGAAGATACCACGGCCGCTTGTTGGTAATTAAGGTGTTACGTATTAATGGAAAACAAACGTGCCGTCTAAGTATTACCTTCCATAATCTATGAATAACTTTTCCAATAAAACCGGCATCTTTTTTTCTTGAGTTATCCCATCCCCATGGGATTACTCGTGCTGAAACATCAGGAAAGTCGGGCTTGTCTTTCCAGTATTCGGGATTACTTGCCGAGACTGTAATGTCATCAATGCCGTTACGCGCAAGTTCTCTAAGCATGAAAAACAAAACGGCCCTGTCGCCTTTGTTTGTGGAACATTGATTAATTACGAGTACTTTCATATTGAGTTTACTTAAGCCGTCTTAATTTTTTTTTCACGGCCGCAATAAAATCAGCAGTTTCACCGCGCAGTGAAATTGCCGTAAAACTTATCGTTAAAATTATAATGGACAGTGTAAACGTCGCTGACCAATGAATATGGAACCTTTGCAGGATATTATTTAAAATCAGGATTGCTGCGATTGAAACCATACTTGCCGCCAAGGGCTGATACAGGCTTTCTTTCAAATACTCGTAAATACCTATACCCAATTTACGAAGACCATATAACGGAAGCCATATTCCCGTTTTGACTAAAAGAACAGCCGTAAGCGCCAGGGCTGGTGCCATCGGAACGCTAACGAATTTTTTGACAATAAAGATTAATGCCATCAAAATAGCAATTAGCGCTGATGTAATAGATGCTATTGTAAGCCCTCGCAGATGTCCCATCCCGACCAGCGCGGGCAGCCATATCTCGAACAGTCCGCCGAAAAGAACCGAAATCATCAATATTTGCATAACTCGCACAGTCATTTCCGGGGCGCCGTCCGGCAGCCAGATTAGAAGAATTCTTTCGGTAAAAATGATAAGCAATATGACTATGGCGCATGCCAGAACAGAACTTATGCGAGCTCCTTTTTTAATAACGGATTTTATTGCATCTACTCGGCCTTTTGCCCATAAATCCGAAACGGCCGGCAGAAAAACCACCTGAGTCGATGCCAAAAAACTACGAACAAAGCTTGGTATCCTCTGGGCGAGGTCATACGCTGCCACATTCGCTGCCGTTCCTTTCCAGCCGACAAGCAGTGCCATTGTACTGAACATAAAAATCGAGCTGCCTGAACGCGCCAGCGAGTGGGACGTATATTGCCACAGTTCCTGTAGGCTGTTTTTGTTAATTTGTCGTATATCAATGCTCAGTCCGGTGATTGACTTTTTTGCAGTCAAGTACATTAATACCGCCGATGTCAACGCCGTGATACCGAGCGCCGACTGAAAGGCGATGATGTTTTTCCAGACCATGAGTAATCCTATAGTCAGCACCGCTCGGAATAGATTGGATATGATTACGACAATATTATAACTGGTGTAATACTGATAACCCTGTAATGCTCCGCTAAATGTTGCCTCGAGCATTTTAATCGCCAAAGTGACTCCGACAAGTATGCATGTAATCCTTGCATCTCGCGCAAATTCCTCGGTAATTGCCGAAAACATATTTGGAATTACGTATGACAGCAGTATCGTGGCTATAACAGTCAAACCTGCAAGTCCGGCCATTATAATAAACGATGCCGATACAAAGCGATTCACCTGTTTTATGTCGCTGCGATAAAAAGCTGCGAGTCGGTTTATCGCCAGGACGAAGGCCCTTTCGAGAATCATCGGA
>JASFMF010000423.1:0-3061 GCA_050117705.1 Phycisphaerales bacterium | reverse complement strand
AGTTTTTGGGTGTATAGTTTTCGGAGCGGATTAGACTGTGACTTGTTGCTTTGTGTATGTTATTTATGATTACGGTGGAGCTAGGGTCTGAAATATACAATATTATTTTTTCTTTGATTGATGAATATTAAAAGTGAGAGGGTAGAAAAATGGGAGTAGAGTTTGAGGACAAGAATCATCCAATTGTATTAAAGCCTACGGGTGATATGACAAAGAAGATATCATTTGTTCAGAATCTGTATGATAAAGCTCAAGAAAAAATCAATCACTTTGACAGACTTAGACAACAACATCTGAATTATGCGCTGCTTGCGTTCTCTGGTTTAGTCGGATTCGTTATAAATGTTTCTGATAACCGAATGCAAATTATTGGATGCCTTGGCATAATCTTGTTGATGTTTATTTTCTCCGTGCAGGACAATAGGATGCATAAGTTTACCCATGGTTTTACTTCGTCAATACTAATCTTTACACAAGTGATGGCGTATTTGCTTGAGAATCCACAGGAGGAGATCTCGTTTCTTCAATATCATGCTCCTGGTGAGCGAAATGCGAAGTGGTGGAAGAATCTGAAGGTGGGTATTTATGGTCTATTGGCAATAGCGGCCTTCATATTGGGTTTGTTAACATATGTCACAAGCAAATAAATGCATTTTATAGATGTTGCGCTATACGAGACAGCGTGGCATACGGCTGATGTGGTTTTTGTTGTGTGTTTTTAGTTTCAGGGACTGTTAATAATGGAAGAGTTTTTTGGAGAAAGTATCGAAGTGGAAAAAGATGAGGCTTCACCGAGGCCGGTGAGTTTGTAATTCTGAGAAAGGAGTTTTTGTGCGAAGAGTAAATGGAATTGGATGTTTTAAGGATTGCATGGTTTTGTTCCTGGGTTTTATGTTAGGTATCGGTGTATCGAATGTATGTGCCCAATCGGCTGATGAAAGGGTGCGGCTCTCTGATGATGTTGAGGTAAGGAAGCTTGCTGAGGGTGTTTGGCGGCATACGACTTATTTTGATATTAGCGGTTTTGAAAACGTCCCGGCTAATGGGCTGATTGTGATTGACGGCGACAATGCAATGATGATTGATTTGCCGTGGACGGATGAGCAAACGGGCGTGCTTTTTGACTGGGTTACGAAAGAACATAAGGCGGTAATTAAAAGAGTAATACCGACACATTCGCATATTGACTGCGCGGGAGGTTTAGCCGAGGCGCATCGGAGAAAGGCGGATTCCTTTGCCCTGGATAAAACGGTTGAGATATTAAAACGCACGAACAAGCCTGTTCCTAAGAACTGGTTTTCGAAACGAATGTGTCTTAGTTGCGGGGATACACGTGTGGAGTTGGCTTTTTTGGGCGGAGGGCATACTGTGGATAATATAGTTGCATGGATTCCGGAAAAGAAGATACTTTTTGGCGGCGATTTGGTCAGGGCACGAAATGCAAGGAACCTAGGTAACATTATAGAAGCCGACCTGAAAAATTGGCCTGAAACTCTTAAGAAAGTAAAGGAGACTTATTCGGAAGCGAAGATTGTTGTGCCGGGGCATGGCGGGCATGGCGGCCCTGAGCTTATTGAACGTACTATTGAACTTTGCAAAAACAGAAGATGATATTATCTTAAGTTTATCGCTTGAGATTCGGCCTTTAAATTCATTTTTTTGAGAGTAATGTGTCTATAGGAGGATTTCGTGCAAAAGAGACAATTGCAGCTTTCGCTTTTGAAGGATTCGTATGGGATATGTAAATTTCCGAGTGATTCCTCGATTCCTGAGTGGGCTTTAAAAGTGTCGTTGTGTTCTATTACACGCTCGGAGAAGGAATTAACGATTGTATGTCTTCAGGGTATTATTCCGGCCAATACTGAATATGATAGTGATTGGAGGTGCTTTCGGATTGGTGGGAGTTTTGATTTTAATCAAATCGGAGTTATTTCCTCCCTTGCAGCGCCTTTGGCGGAGGCCGGCGTAAGTATCTTTGTGGTTTCGACGTACGATACGGATTATGTTTTGGTGAAAGAGGAAAAGATTGAGCAGGCTGTTAATGTATTAACTGATAATGGGCATTTAATAGCCGGAGAAGAATGATTGTAATGTATTTTGGGGAGTTTTATGTGGAGCTTGTTCATTATAGGAGAGGGTAAGAGCGGCGAGGATTAGAGTGGATTTCCACGAGCCGGACCGATTAAGTTCCTTCTAATGTGAAGGTGGTTACCTGCCTCCAACCTTGACATTATTGGCCTGTTGTGCTATTATGAAGGCTGTCTGGTTGTACTTGAAAAACATTATATACGGTTCTCAGGAGTCGAAGGGGGCGTTATAGAGTGAATTCAACCTTTTATTACAAGCAGATTTTCCTTTTTATTGTTTTTTTCCTGTCGATTTGTTCGGGATTGTCATTCGGGCAGGCGGTGACCGTCTATGAAGCGGAAGAGGCGGAGTTGTATAAGGCCGTTATCGAAAGTGAGTATAGCGGTTATACGGGAGAGGGATATGTCACATTGGATGATGAACCCTATGGGTATGTGCGGTGGAAGATCAGCATGGCCGATGCAGGTGTTCAGAGTATTAATATTGTCTATTCCAGCAATGAAGATGAAGAACAATTTTTGGATGTTAGTGTAAATGGTGTTGTCGTGTATAGCGAGCTGGCTTTTCCACCAACTGAGGCGAGGGTGGTGTGGGGAATGGTAACAATCACGGCGGAACTGCAAGAAGGTGTGAATACAATTACAATGACGGCGAGGACAGATGATGCCTATCTGAGTATGGACAGAATCGAGGTGAGTGGTGAAAAAGGATTGATGGAATATGAATTGGAATTAGTCCCGATTGGAGCGGGGGAAATTATAACTGAGCCGGAAGAGCCCAATTATATCGAGGGAACGGTCGTCGAGTTAGCCGCCGAGCCGAATACCGGCTGGAGTTTTGCAGGATGGGGTGGCGATTTGAGCGGTAGTGACAATCCGATGGCAGTAACGATGGATTCGGATTTAGATGTTGTTGCGTTATTCAGGAACGATAATCCGGATGCGAATAATTTCGATGCTTTAGTTGGTTTTGC
>JASFMF010000422.1:0-3072 GCA_050117705.1 Phycisphaerales bacterium | reverse complement strand
TAATATCAAAGCCACGGACGGCACAGTAGCGTCTGCGCGGCTTGTCTTTGCATTCGCCACGGCTATGTTTTCAGCGATAATGGTAGCGACTACCCTTGGACTATTTCTGCCGTTTTTATTTCGCCGAATCGGTATAGATCCGGCTATAAGCTCTGGACCCTTGGTGACAACTGCAAATGATTCGATAAGCGTTGCTATTTATATGACTTTAACACTTCTCTTAGCGAGTTGAAATAGAGCACAAAAGAGTATTGATGGAAAATATTTTACACGACCATGGATGGGCTTTAGGATAATATAAATCCCTTATTGTTAAGCTACTACCTGCGTGTATATCTCGGATTAACTCTCCTGCGAGGCCTGCTTTTATTCGAAATTTCCTGTATCCTCAACCTCCCTCTTCGAGGTTTTTTAGAAACGGATTTCTTTGGTGTTTTCTTCCCTAATAATTGTAAAGCATTTCTGCATATTTCTGCCGTTTTGGCGTCGTGTTCATTTATACCCTCCTCCAAAACCTCAAGAGCCATTTTCTTCATCCTGCCCTGCATTTTTCTTAGTCCATATGCGGCGGCATTTTTTGTTGGCACAGGATAATGATCAAATAAAGCAGCTTTTAAGATGTCTAAACCGTCCTCCTGCATCCAGGACAGCTTATGAGCGGCCCTCCGTCTATTTGATGCATCAGAGGAATACAATTGTTCCCGGAGCTTTTTGAGAAGTTTTATTGACGCCTCGTCCTTTTCCCGGCCTGAGAGTTTTCTATTCTCCAGTTCCATAAAACCACCCCTGTATTTCGATTACTTCCTTGTAATGTCCTAAATTTACACAAGATATTAATGGATTGTCAAATGTTTATTTGGAAAAGAATTATAAATTTTCCTGGGGAGGGGACCTGGCTGCCTTGTAGTAAAGATGGGATGAAAGCCATCCCTATAGCTCCTGTTAGGGAAAATGGCTGTGTGATTTGTGATTAAAATCAATATTGTTCCACCATCAAGGTTGACAATTATATGAAAATTTTATAATATAGCTATATAAGGGTTTGTCTTTGCAAATCTTATGGTAAGAGAAATACTCTACCACACTCAAAGCAATAACAGGGCCGTTTGTGGTGGAAATATTGGTTTATAGGCGTTGGAGTCAATAGGGAATATGTCTGAGGAACAACTTAATGGTGATCAAACAAGCTCTGAGCACGAACCGAAATTGAATAAATTTTTCAGAGTTGCCATAAAAACCAGGGCAAGTGACCTACACCTGAAGGTAGGCCAGCCGCCGAAGCTGCGCCTTTTTGGAGAGTTGAAGAAAACTACCGGCGAAGTAATGACAAAAGAAAGGCTTGAAGAATTGGTCTTTGAAATCCTCACGCCTGTTCAGAAGGAATTTTTTCTGGAACACGGGACAATGGACTTTGCGCATGAAATCGGAGGTGAACACCGTTTTCGAACGAACATCTTTCGTCAGCGAGGTATGGTTAGCCTCACGGCACGACGCGTTAATACAGCCATCCCTCCATTTAAAGAGTTACACCTGCCAAAAATATTGGGGACAATATCTGAAAGCAGGCAGGGATTGGTGCTCGTAGTAGGTCCGACAGGTTGTGGCAAGACTACAACAATCGCATCGATGATAGATTACATAAACCGTACCCGCTCGTGTCATATAATGACGATTGAAGACCCTATCGAGTATCTGTTTAAGGATGCTAAGGCGATAGTTTCGCAAAGGGAAATCGGCATTGACGTAAAAGACTATGAAGAGGCCCTGACGTATCTAATGCGACAGGACCCTGATGTGGTTTTCATTGGTGAAATGCGGGATGCTAAAACCGTTAGCGCTGGTATAAGAGCCGCCGAAACAGGGCACCTTGTTTTCGGAACAATGCACTCAGCAAATGCATCCCAGTGTATCCACCGGCTTTTAGACCTTTTCCCTCAAAATGAACGGGACCTCGTAAGACAAACTTTGAGTCTGGCAATTAAAGCAGTCATCAGCCAGATACTGCTGCCGTGTCTGAATGAAGGTGTAGACCGAATACCTGCAGTGGAAGTTATGATTTCCAACCCCTCTGTTAGAAAACTTATTGCTGATGACCGCGAAGGCGACTTGCCTAATGTTATACGAAGTTCCCAAAACGAAGGTATGCAGGACCTTACTTATAATCTTTGTGAGCTTGTGAATAACGGCTCAATTGACCCAAAGGATGCTTATAAGCATGCACCAAATATAGATGAATTAAAAATGGCCCTCAAAGGGATTAGGACTACTGCCAGTGGTATTTTGTAAAATTTAATGGAGCAACTTATGCCGGATTTATTATTAGCTTCTATTGGATACGGCGGCTATATATCGATAATCAAATTTCTTATCTTTCTAATTTTGTTTTTTGGATGGCTGCCTTTAATTACCTGGATTTATCAGGATGCTAAAGCATTAGACGCAAAAGAGGTTTTATGGACAAGTGTTGTTCTGGGCGCAGGAGCAGCAGGAGCAATAATCTGGCTGGTTATACCTGTTTTTATTGCTGGAATGCTATTTTATTTGATAGCTGTAGGAGCAACATCTCTGGTTTATGTAAAGCACCGAAATGCAAGGGTTCTGGATTTTGACCGTGTTCTAACAGTTGACCATATCAAAAGCCTGCTCGTCAGCAAAGAAAAGAAACTTGCAGCCCTGAAAAACTTCCTTTTTGTAACGGCAAACAACAACGAGGTTCCTATTCCGGAACCCAGAACGCCGGACTTTTTCGGTTACAAAACGGCTTATGAAATTCTAAGCGACGCTCTCTGGCGAAGAGCGGAAAATATTGCATTTTCTCCAACACCACAGGACTATAAAGTGGCCTACTATGTTGATGGCACAGCATTGAAACAACCGAATTTATCCAGAGAACAAATGCAGTATTTCATTCCTTTCATCAAGCACCTTGCAGATCTGGACATTAAGGAAAAACGAAAACCACAAAAAGGCACTTTCAAGATTAATAAGAATAAAGAGTATACCGAATGGGAAGTGATGACAGCGGGCTCAACAGCCGGGGAACAAATCAGAATCAAACATATTACACAAGAG
>JASFMF010000421.1:0-3085 GCA_050117705.1 Phycisphaerales bacterium | reverse complement strand
GGGAGTATGCCCCCAGTAACCAATGCCCACAACAACATCGGGGCAGAACCATCTGTAATACCATTCCTTTTCCTGAGCCGACTCGAAGTTGACGGAAAACACATCAACTCCTATCTCTTCCAATCCCCTATGCAGCAGATGACCCTGCGTCGCAAGGCCTGCAGGCGACGGTGGATAATCATACAAAAGCAACACTTTCATTTTTCAATTCCTTTCTCCGCATTTAAGTTACTTTTTTAAGCAATTGAACGCCTCTTGCCTTGGTGTTGTCCTGGCTTCAAAACTGTCTTTATCAAAACCATAAATCCCGGTTACAATATCGTACTTTTGTCGCCAAATATCATCCGCCAAGTCAACTGATATATCGGCCTGTTCAATCGCTCTTGGAAGATACTCGCGGTTGCCATCTTCATAAGCAAATGCCCACAACCGGTCGGTAAACAACCTGCCGTTGTTCCACAAGGCCAAAACCGCCCTGGCTGTTTCTTCATGCCTAAGATGTCGGGTATACTCACCGGATGTACTATGAGTAACAATCAAGTCAAACCTGTTGGACGGCAACAATTCTATTATCTTATTCTGAACCTCACTGTCATTTAAAGGTATCTGTTCAGACCCATCGTCAAGGTCGGCCATAAAACCAACGGCCCCAAGCTTCTCAAGGGCCTTGAAAAATTTTGGAGCACGGTCCGGGTCACTTTTTCTACAGAGCGTCATTACAGTCCACCGAGCTTCAGGATGCATCAGTATCAAACCGCCGGCCCATAAGGTCTCATCATCGGGATGTGCTACGATAACAGCACACTCGCTGTTCTGTTTTATTAAAACTGAATCCCCGGAATCCGCCATTTTTCTTACCCTTATACAGAATTACGACGAAGGGCATTCCAACATAAATTCAACCAATCCATTAGAATCGGCTGTTGTAAGGCAAAGACATGAATCAGCGGCACTATAAGTTATAAAAAATTTTTCTATTTATTCAACCGCTGACAGAAAAGCTTCAATGTTCTCCGTTGAAACATCGGGCGGCACACCCCCGCCACATGACATAATAATCCGGCTCTTGTCGCTAACCGATTCGAGCGCCGTCTTCACACTGCCGCGAACTTCTTCGGGTGTCCCCGCCGCAAGCACATCGCGCGTGGGAATGTTTCCAAGCAGAGTAACCGCATTGTTCGTCAGCTTTTTCATTTCCTCAAGAGAGTGCTGGAAACTGAAATTGTAAATATTCACGCCGATTTGCTCAAGATACGGCGCGCAGACCAACCCGGCGGCATCGTTATGAAAGAACTTAACGGAAACATCGAACGACTTATAAATGCGTTCAAGATACGGCAACGCCGCTCCCTTGAAATCTTCATCTCCGAGAAAACCCACTATATCATCGAGAATGAATATGCCGTCGATGGATGGAAAGGTTTGGGCCTGAAGCTGAAGCCAGTCAACAAGAAAATCTGTTATAATCCCGAGCAGTTTATGAGTTTCATCAGGACTAATGCGAATACCCATAAGGAACTCCGTGCTGCCGGCCAGAAACGAGGCTATGTTCAGCGGCCCGCGCGCAACAGCAAATTTAATTGCGTGCCCTTCCTGCTCGATTTGGGGCTGGTAGTGTTTTAGGCGATTCAACACGAACGGCAACAGGCCATCTGCCTTTGGATTCGGCTTGCTGAGTGATGATACCGCCTGCATATCGGCTAATATCTTGTCTGCGTAGGGCAATTCTTTTTCCTGCCAGGAACATTTTGCACCGAAAGCAGACGGCTCGGTGCACATACCGAATTCAGACCAGAAACCAGGCAAAAACATAATATCCGGGAACTGGCGAACAACTTTGAGATTGGCCTCGAACCACATCTGCTCGCTTGTAAAGTAATCCATAATCGACATCCGGGCCCAGCCCGGTATCCAGGGACTATCGATAACAAAGCCTACCGGTGTCGGTTTAATAATCTCACCATTAAGCACAGCCTTTAGTTTTTCCCATTGTTCGTTAGTCATGCCGCCACCGCCTGTCTTTTACCTTTGCGAATGAAATGGACAATAATACAAAGAAAGATAAATCCAATAAGCAGTCCTATTCCTTTCCACTGCAACTTCGACCAGAGACTCCAGACGCTTCCGAACGTTGCAGCGCCGGCCGCAAGTGCCATAAGGATGTTCCAGAGTACACGTTTAGGCCCAACAGGCATATTCTCGCCAAGAAAGCTCTTTTGATTCATGAGCAGGAAGAATGCGAAATATGCTATCGGTAACAGAACCATTGCAAAGACAGACGTCGGCACTGCCAGATACGGTGCGGCGTCTTTCCAGAAGAACGGCCCAAGCGCCCCTACCGAAACCATAAGACTTCCGAATCTCTGAGTCCAACCTCGCGGCGGCCTGTTGAGCAGCTCGCAGAAGCAAAGGCCGTTAATAGTCATTAACATTGTAGTGGCGCTCATTGCCATCCCAATAACACCCAGGCCGAACACATATTGAGCAATAACAGGACCTGTCAGCGGCGCCAGTGTATCGGCGAGGTTGAATGCATCCCGCTTGACCAGCATCGCGGCCATTCGTTTATCCGCCCAGGGGAGGGCCTCGGACCTTTGATGCACCTGTTCGGGAGTAAGTTTATCGAAATCCTCTGAACCAATCTCGAATTTGAGCCTGCTTGCAAGAAGCCCTTTGTAGGGGCCAACAAGATTTTGGGCCGGCTCACCAACTATCTCACCACCCGGTTCATTAGCAACAAAACCTTCTGCCGGCTGACCATGGAACTGGCTGCTTGAAGCGATGACAACGCATCCGGTCGCAAGGATAAAGGGAATGAACAAGCCGGTCGACAAATCAAAGATGGCCAGGCCACGGAAGTATTTGTCCCAGCCTTTTCGCAGCATCGAGTAAGGCAGCAGAAACGTCATATTGATACCGACGGCAGTTGCCGCGGCACTTATCATAACATCCCGCTGCTGGCCCACAATCATATTGGTCCAGAAAGACTGGAACTGCCCAGACACCCTTTCTATGTGAGGCATTATTATGTCGGTCGGCTTAACGAACAGGCTCAGGTCGGGAACCAAGCCGCTTAGTATCTGGC
>JASFMF010000420.1:0-3089 GCA_050117705.1 Phycisphaerales bacterium | reverse complement strand
GACTTTCTCAACCATAGGTCCTTCGAACTGTGTAATAATATCATCGGAGCTGGCCGCCTTATACAAAGGTACGAAGTTGGTTAATTCTTCATCGGCAATTACAACGCCGGCTGCGTGGACCGATGCGTGGCGTGCAAGCCCTTCGAGCTTTTTGCCTATATCGATTACTTTTCTTGTCAGCTCATTTTGTTCGTAAGCCTGTTTTAATTCAGGTTCGGTCTTAAGCGCTTTGTCGAGCGTCATATCAAGCGAAAACGGCACAAGCTTGGCTAATCTGTCGGCTTCAATCAATGGAACCCCAAGCACCCTGCAAATATCACGGATAACGGCCCGGGCTTTCATTGTTCCGAAAGTTATTATCTGCGCCACGTGGCCGTATTTCTGACGGACGTAGTCGATTATTTTTGCTCTGTGTGCCTGGCAGATATCTATATCGATATCCGGCATCTCATTTCGCTGCGGATCCATAAACCGTTCGAAGAGCAGGTCATATCGAATAGGGTCGACATCGCACAAGCCGAGGCAGTATCCGACTAATGTGCCTACACCGCTGCCTCTGGCACCTATTGGGATATTGTTCTCATGTGCGTATTTGCAAAAGTCCCAGACGATAAGGAAGTAGCCGGCGAAGCCTTTAGATTCGATAACATTCAGCTCCCTGTCGAGTCTTTCTTTTATCTGTTCGGTAATTTCCCCGTATCGCTTCTTTGCCCCTTCGTAACATAGTTTGGTGAGAAATTCCTCTGGTGTTGAGCTGTCCGAAGGTTCAAAACGTGGTGCATGCCTCTTTTTCAGGTTAAGCTCGACGTTGCAGCGCTCGGCTATTGTCACGGTGTTATCACATGCCTCGGCAGTCTCGACAAAAAGTTGGTGCATCTCCTCGGGACTTTTCAGATATATATCGGATGGATAAATCATTCTGTCGGGGTCATCTGCTCTTTTGCCGGTGCTTATGGAGCAAAGACAATTGTGGGCTTCATGGTCGTCTTCTGTCAAAAAGTGCACGTCGTTTGTTGCTACCAGCCCGACGCCCATTTTTTTCGCAAGGTCTATCAGTCCCTGCCTAATGTTTGGATTATCTCCTTCGTGATTTTGTATCTCGATGAAGAATCTATCGGGGCCGAAAATTTTCAGGTAACTTTCCACCACTGAACGTGCCGCCTTTTCGTTTCCATTGGCAATTTCCACTGCAACCAGGCCTTTCAGACATGCTGAGGTGCATATAAGGCCTTCGTTGAGTTCGGTCAGGATTTCCATATCGATTCTTGGGCGATAATAGAAGCCGTCAAGATAGCCGGTGCTTGCCAGCTTCAGTAGATTTTGATAGCCGGTATTGTTTTGAGCTAAAAGAACCAGATGATATGCGGCATCGGCTATGCGGGTTTTTGTTCTGTCTAACCGGCTGCCCGGCGCAATATATGCTTCTATGCCAATGATGGGTTTGATATGAGCTGCTGTCGCTTTTGTATAGAACTCGACGGCCCCAAACATATTGCCATGATCGGTAACCGCTACTGATTCCATATTAAGTTTTTTGCAGCGTTTGAGCAGTTTGTCGAATGTTATTGCCCCGTCCAGCAGCGAATATTGACTATGTAAGTGAAGATGCGTAAATCCTTTATTTGCCATAGCTTAATCCGTTTCCTTTTGAGTGTAATCTGCATTAATATAATAGACTCACCCCAACGCCTTGTCAACCGAAATGCCTTGTTTTAAGTTATAGTAAAGTAGAAAAGCCATAAATTTTCATTGATATATTTCTCTCAATATGTTATGTTGAAAGAAAGTAGCGGGAAGGTTTTACAACTTGTAGTTGAGGTTTGGTGTGTGGAAGCTTTCTGGTCAATTTCTGAAGTTCATGAACTATTCATCGAAGGGGCTGCTTTGTTGCAGGAATATCCCGGAAAGGAAAATGTAAGATGAGAAGAAGCATTCATTGGATAATTATTTATGTGGTGATTTTGTCGTGCACGGCACAGGCTCAAGAACCTGTCGACTTTGCTGACGCCAATCTCAAAGCGGCTGTGGAACAAGCCCTTGGCATTACCGATCCAACTGAGGCGGATATGTTAGGGTTGATGTCTCTTTCTGCAGAAGACAGGGGAATAAGTAATCTGGCCGGACTTGAGTATGCACGGAATTTACAGGAGTTGACTCTCAATGAAAATAATATCAGCGACATTAACGCTTTGTCAGCGTTGTCAAATCTGATATCGCTTAATTTATTTGGTAATCAGATTAACGATATCAATGCCTTGTCTATGTTGACAAATCTGGAGTTTATTTATCTGGGTAGAAATCAAATTACCAATGTCGAAGCTTTATCAACTCTGACAAGGCTAAGGTTTTTGGCCCTGGGCCGGAATAATATTGCTGATATTGCCCCCTTATCAGCTCTGATTAATTTGGATAATTTGCATCTGGAGAGCAATCAGATTACTGATATCAGCGCTTTAGAAAATTTGACCAATCTGATAAATTTGACTCTTGGTTCCAATCAGATTGCCGATATCAGTGTTTTATCAATCCTGACACAACTGGATTCTCTGGAACTGGATGAAAATCAGATTACAGATATCAGCATCCTGGCGGACTTGACAAATCTGCAGAATTTGGATTTGCATTCCAATCAGATTAGAAATATCTCGCCTCTTTCAGACCTTCCAAACTTACAGATATTGTCACTTTACGACAATCAAATAAGTGACATCTCACCGCTTTCCGGCCTTGTGGTTCTGAAGAATTTGTATCTTAATGAAAATCAGATAAGTGATATATCACCTCTTTCCAACCTCATAGGACTGGAGAGACTGAGCCTCGATGACAATCAAATAAGTGATATCTCGCCACTTTTCGGCCTGACAAATCTGTACTATTTGGGTCTCAGATCAAATCCACTTAATATTGAGGCTTATACTACTTATATCCCGCGTTTACATCGCTTTGACACAACTGTTTTTTACGACCCGCTCGTGTGGCGCACGTTGACGATACGTTCAACGGCTGGCGGCTCAGTAGTTGAGCCCGGAGAAGGGGAATTTGATTACATGGATAAAGCTGTTGTTACTGTTAGTGCTGTGCCTGATGAG
>JASFMF010000419.1:0-3090 GCA_050117705.1 Phycisphaerales bacterium | reverse complement strand
ACCTCTCACCACTCCGCACGAGCACCGGTGTATGCCTGATAGCGGGGGCGGACGCGTCTTACCATAAACGGTACGACCGTTTCTATGCGGCGGTAGTGGTTTTCTCGCTCGATCCGTTCGCTGTCGTTGAGGAGGCCGTTGCATGGGGGCACGTCTCTTTCCCGTATATCCCCGGTCTCCTGAGCTTCCGGGAAGCGCCGATACTGCTCAAGGCATTTAAAAAGCTCCGGCATACCCCCGACATCGTCATATTCGACAGCCAGGGCATCGCACATCCCCGCGGGCTCGGTCTCGCTTCGCATATGGGACTTCTGCTCGATACACCGTCGATCGGCTGCGCAAAATCCAGACTGGTCGGCACGTTCAAAGAGCCGGGTACACGCGCAGGGGCCCGGTCACCGCTCAAGCATGAGGGGAAACACATAGGAACGGTACTCCGGACGAGGGACGGCGTAAAACCGGTCTTCGTATCGCCGGGCCATAAGATCGATATGCGCGGCGCGGTCCGGTGGGTACTGAAATGCTGTAAAGGGTACCGTCTGCCCGAACCGACGAGAGCGGCCCACCATCTGTCGAACAAGGCACGGAAAGCGGGCGGCTAAAACCGGGAATGCACGGAAGACACCTCACTCGATAATACTCGCACTAGGAGCCTGTCCGTCTACCGATGTTGTATTGCGGACTTACCCCTGTCTGCCGACAGGCAAGCGCCGATGCCGTGTGGCGGACCCGCCGGCAGGCATGGACAAGCCGGGGCATGACATTTGCAATAGATTCCGTCATATCCCATCATTCGTGATTATAAAAAAATCCAGTATTCTCTGTATCCTCTGCGGTTCAAAAAAATAAGATTAATTATTTAAAAAAAGAACCACAGAAAACACAGAGGACTCTGAAGAGGTCATGTGTAGAATATATAAATCGTGATTATAAAATAGTTCGGTGTTATCCGTGCCCTCTCCGCCACACAACGCAGGCGGACAGGCGTGATCAAAAATAAAAAACAATGCTGAAAACAATAACCGCGCACGTCCGGAATGATTATATGAAAGCGCGCCTCCTTTGCAATATATAATACTGCATAAGGAAAAAAATGGGCCAATGGTCCAAAAAGGAGGCGCGCCATGGAGATTATAGCACTTGATGCACACAAACACTACTCAATCGGCCGTGCAGAGGATAAGAACGGAAAGTTAATCAAAGAGAGTCGCATAAACCATGAGAAAGGTGCAATTCGAGCTTTCCTTAATGGATTTACCAAAGGTTCTACGGTTGCAGTGGAAACCATAGGAAATTGGTATTGGATAGTAGATGAAATAGAAGATGCCGGCATGAAGCCTACGTTTGTCCATGCACGAAAAGCAAAGATAATGATGGGATTAATAAATAAAACAGATCGGCTCGATGTAAGGGGATTAAATACATTACAACGCAATAGAACGCTACCGGAGGTATGGATACCACCCGCGAAGCTTCGGGACGAACGTGATGTACCACGAACACGGATGGTTTTCAGCGCTATGCGGACCAGATTGAAGAACCGTATTCACTCGGTCCTGGATAAATACGGGTTGCACAACTTTGAGGGAGTCAGTGATATATTCGGAAAAAAGAACCGCGGCGAACTGGAAAGGAGGCTCAAGAAGTTACCTACCCACACGCAATTCATGACTCACTGCTTGTTGGATGAACTTGACGAAGTACAAGCAAAAATCAAGCGCATAGAAGCATATATGAAAGAGGTATTTCAGGAATCTGAGGAGATCAAGTATTTACAGACGGTGCCGGGGATTGGAAGCATCCTGGCAGTAGTTATAGCAAACGAAATGGGAGACGTAAGACGATTTGCCCATGCGGGACGATTTGCTGCATACTCAGGAACCACACCACGTGTTAAAGCCAGTGGTGGCAGGATAAGATATGGACGTTTAAGAACAGACGTTAACAGATATTTAAAATGGGCTTTTGTGGAAGCGGCAAGTACCGTAGCTTTGCATAGCAACCGTTACAGTCACCGCCATGTATGTCGGCTATACAGAAGACTGAAAAGCAAAAAAGGCCATCATACAGCGGTGGGTGCGGTAGCACGACACCTGGCGGAGGCGACATACAGTGTTATTAAAAAACAGGAGAGCTATAGAGAGAGATATCCCAAGAGTGGTTTCACCAAGGAAAGCGTAAGCGCGTTGTTGTCATGAACCGTAGTAAGGTCGCGGAATGATTGCGACACGCTTTCCGAAGATATTCATGTCGTATAACACGGCGAAGAGATGACTCTGGCTCAAAGCCAACTGGATAATTGGTGAGACTGTTCTTTTGGTGTTGGAGTGTTTTTATGCATACGTTGAATGAATTATGGCAAAAATACTAGACAAAGTGCGCGCTTTCAGAGATGACAAGGGGGGAGACAAGGGGAACTGGCAAGGCCGGGTGTGAAATGTTAAGGCGAAAGATGGAAAAAGGAATACAGAAAAACCGGTAAGGGCACGTGTGTAATAATGTTGAGGCGAATGCCGGGGTAAAAAAGGCCGGTACCAATGCCGGGTTTACTTTCTTCCGTCCGGTGACGGGATGTGCTATCCTGTAATACTTCCATTGCATATATAGGCGATAAGTCGCGTAGTAACAAGAGGTTAACGATTCTCATGACGATACCGGCAAACACAATCAACGATGTAAAAAGCGGTCCTCCACAAACCCGATGGTACTATTCTCTGCTTATCTGGGGGCTCTTGTTCGTTTTCTGTAATCTGGGGCAACGGCACGAGTTATGGGCACCCGATGAACCGCGGGAAGCGGAGATCGCGCGTGAAATGTTCGTAACCGGAGATTGGATCATCCCGCAACTCAACGGCACCCCTTTTCTCGAGAAACCTCCCCTGACACATTGGGGCGGCGCCCTGGTCTTTACCGCACTGGGAAAACCCTCCGCGCAATGGTGCCGGCTGGTAAACGCGCTCTGGGGGTTCCTGGGAGCGGCGGCACTCGTCCTGCTCTGTTCTTCGATGGCAAACCGGTATGTCGGGTTTATCGCCGGATTCATGCTGGCAACGAACGTTGAATGGGCCCTTAACAGCCGGATGCTTCACG
>JASFMF010000418.1:0-3094 GCA_050117705.1 Phycisphaerales bacterium | reverse complement strand
GAAAGTCTCGGTTGAACTAATATTCTCACGATTGAAGTCAAACCGCAACCAACCAAGCCAGTTAGTACCTATATTTGTAATGCCTGAAAGCGTTACGGTGTCGCTTGTATGCAATAACGTACCGTTTGGGCTGTAGAGCTTGAGCGTCAACGTTTCGCTACCGCCATAGGTTCCATGGATATAAACCCAAAGCCTGATATATTTTAGCTCTTGGTTAACGCCTGGCTGTAAGGTTCCGAGATCCTCTTCAACGCCGGTATTCAAAACCTTAAAAGCATTATTTGCTGGAAATCCGGTTATAGCCATTAGTTAGCCTCTTGTAAGTCAAAGGCAATGCTATAATAGTCCTTATAGACATGCTGAAATGACGGCTCTTTAGGAAAATAAACATAACGCGTATATTCTTGATATTCGGTTGAAACCTCAAGGCTTGGATCAAGGCTAATGTAAAAAGGCGTGTGAACACCAAGGTCATAAAATTGTTGTTGCAAAGTCCGACGCTCACTGGCCGAAACATAAAGCATTTGCGCGCCAGAAAACGTCAAATAATTGGTTCGCCTATTAAAGAATTTCGCACCATTTTCTGATTGAACCATAATCGACGGATCAACTTGGTTCACCGTGAAACCTTTTTCAATGTTTGACGTGGTCACAGTGTCATACGCGCCTAGATACCAATGACCAAAAACAAAGCTTTCAGGTCCGTTGCTGTTGGTCTTATCCTCAAAGACAAGCCGCCAATAACGATAGGTCCGTGTTGATTCGCTATCTAAAAACTGCATAGCGCCTTGGCTGTCAACCGATAGCGCTAGAGAAAACGCCGGGCTTGACCAACTGTCTGAAGTGTTACCCTCTAGCGTTACAGTCGCGCTTGAGCTAAGCGTGAATGCTTCGTTAAGCGGTCCTATTAAAGCCACAAAGTCCATTTTTGTAGATACCGCGCAATCAACCTTGATCCATTCGCTTGTATGGTTCCTGATTTCGTCAGCCGTAGCTGTTTCGCCTGAGCCTTTTGTAATATCAGCGACGCCAGTAAATCCGATCGTATCCCAAATAGCATTTGATGTTGATGTTATCGTTAATTCATATGCAGCAGTTGAGCAAGCTATCTCAAATTTATATGACGTGGTGTTATATGTGCATGTGAACGTTTCAGCACTTTCAGCGAGCAATTGCGTTTGAATTTCAGTTGCCAGCGCCGCAGGTCCAGCATAATCGCCTGGCGTTATTGTAGCAGTTTGAGCCGATCCATCGTCAAAATAAAGCTTATTATTAGTTGAATCTATTGTAAAATTGCCTTTAGGCATCCATTGTTTATAACGCAATTCATCAACAACATTGCTAACAGGAAATGAAGACAATGCACTTGAGCCTGTCACTGTCGAAGTGCTTAGAGCCGCGTAATTATCGGCCATAAATCTGATTGGTTGGGTTGCCGCAGTCATTATGCTAGCCTCGCGTTTGTTCTATTTAATTCAAGTATGATGTCAGCCAGCGCGTTGCCATTAACTTCGGCGGTTGTGTTTATCTGCATAGGCTGAGATAGCAGATCGATAACTTTAACAAGCAATGCTTGAGTAACGTCGTCGCCTGGGCTATCTAAAAAGCTTTTAAGCTTATTTGTTGTTGTTCGATCAACTGTAATTTCGCCAGCGCTTACCATTGCCGGAATAGTGTCAACGCCTGAGCCGCCACGATATGCAGTGACGCCGCCGCTTGCTAGCCTTGCGACTTCGCCGCCGCGCGCAAATCCAATAGCCTCGCGGATTAGGCCTTTGCCTTTGACTTTATCCCTATCGATAGTTAATGCGTTTACTAATCTTTTAACCCATTCAGGTGTTGGTATTTTAAACTTTTTACCGATGTTTTCGAATAACGCAACGACCGCTTCTTTTTGCGCCCTTATAAATGATTCAGCCAACGCGAATGCTAATTTTGGAGCCGCCTTTATTAATCCAACGACAATTCGCTCAAGTCCGCCTTTGTCAATTAAAGAATCGACCAAAGCCAATACAATCGTATCAGCCGCAGCCGCTAAGCCTTCAACGATATTAACAACAACGTCAGGCAACGCCGCAGCAAACTCTTTAATCATAGCCCTAGTTTGATCCGGTCCTTGTGCTAATAAACCAGCGATTTCCGAAACTGCGCCGCCGATACCTGGGAGTATCGCGTCACCTATAGCGCCGATCCCTGAAGTAACTAAATCTTGCGCGCCTTTTGCACCGCTTAGTATGCCTTTGGCAATCCCAGCGCTAACTTGAACACCGCCGCCAGCTTTCGCCCATGCTTTCCCGATCATTTCTGTTATATTGTCGATTATTCCTTTTTCTGCTTTAGGATTGTTAAGAGCGTCAGCCGTATCAGCCGCAGCCTTTTTTACTTCTTTAATATTTTTGATTGTTTGGTCGGCGATTTCGGCAACGGTTTCAAAACCTTTTTCAACGTTACCAAAGAACCGATCGACTTCAGCGCCGCTATCGAGTAACTCTTCACGTGCTTCAATAGTTGATTTCTTAAGATCCTCAAATACGTTATCACCAAGACCTTTCTCGTTTTCGTCAATGACTTCAGCAATTGCGGTACGCATTCCGCCGATGCTTTCAGATACGCCGTCAAATTTTTCACCAATCAAAGGTAGATTTTTACCTTTATTAGCTAAACTCTCAAATGATTCAAGAATAGCATCAATGGCTATTAGGAAAGTTGACTTAAATTCTTTAAAGCCATCGACAAGCCTTGATAATGAACCATATAAAAACTCATCAACAAATTTTGCGGCTATCCTTATAGAGTAATAGCCTTGAACAACGCCTTGTATTGCTTTTGCTATAGATCCAAACCCGCGAATAAACTTCGGAACCAAGTTTATTACAGCTATAAAACCTTTATTCACAAACGCTATTATGTTTTCTCTATTTTGCTTTATGACTTCAATCAACTGCGAAAAGCCATCGCCTAGAGCCTTAATCGCGCCGATAAATAGAGGATTATCAGTAATGAGAAAACCCATTTCTTCTTTGAGATCGCCGAAAATATTGCTAGTTTGCGTTGCCGCGCCGCCAAATGTATTGGCCATAGCTGAAGCTGCGCC
>JASFMF010000417.1:0-3097 GCA_050117705.1 Phycisphaerales bacterium | reverse complement strand
GCTTCTTCCTCCTGGCTCTGGAGCTTGTTGATGGTACGGACGAGCAGGAAGACCGCGAAACCGACGATCAGGAAACTGATGATCGAATTGAGAAAGACCCCGTAGTTAACGGTTACGGCCCCGGCCGCTTTGGCGTCGGCCAGCGCGGCGTAAGGGCCCGGTGCGGTTCCTTCCTTGAGTACCACGAAAAAGTTGGAGAAATCGACCCCGCCCAGCAGTAACCCGATAGGAGGCATCAGCATATCGTCGACGAGGCTCTTTACGATTGCGCCGAACGCGGCGCCGATTATGATTCCCACCGCCATATCAACCACGTTCCCACGCATGGCGAATTTCTTGAATTCCTTGAACATGCGGTCCCTCCTTCCTTTGGCTTCGGCCTCGTATTACGGCCGGTCCGCCTGTCGGGGCTGAAGACCCGAAGCAAAGAAACAGAGTGGTTTCAAGCATCTCGTGCTGTTAACCGTTGCCTCAACCGTTTTCTCGAGGTGTGTCCTGTACCGAGCCCCTTGCCGGTTTCACTGTTGAGAGAGTTGCTGAAGCATAAGATTGTAATAGTTGTTCATGCTCCTGATGGATTTCACCGTAAGCACGATTAAAAAGTAACTCAACGCGATAATAATAATTGAAATGATCGCCTTTTTCTTCCTGCTTAAAACGGGATGCAACCAGATCAGGGGGAGCACCAACGGGCCGACACAGAGGAAGATGATTACCAGCCAGTACGTTTTATAGTACCAGGGCGTATCCGTTTTTTTGTCGAGGAATTCTCCGCAAAACCTGCATTTGATAGCTTCGTCTTGAATCTCTTCGGCACAGTAAGGGCATTTTTTCATACGGTATCCTGCCTGCAATAGCGTGTCGGTTTATTCTATCAAAGGTTAGGCATGGTGGGTAGTGTCATGGGGTTATCAGGGTTCAGTGGGGTTTGACCTCATGATGCTCCATGCGCTATTTTTTGCCGAGTTTATCCCGGATGATAAACGGTAACCCGATGAGCATGACCGGCACAAAAAGTATAATAAAGAAAAAACAAAAGATTTTTGTCGCAATACCGGCGTTTTTATCGTGCCAGACTTTTATCCAGATTCGTTTGTAGAAGTTGCAGGCAAACCGGATATTTATGAACGGCATATAGGGAGTGAATTTACCGACCGCTTCTCCGCACCGGCGGCAGTAATGATCGAAAGGTTTGACGGGCGTCAGGCAATGTGGGCAGACAGGTACGGCATCGGAATGATCGTCGTCATGCTCTTTGGTAAGCTCGTGCTTGCCTGTGGCCATAATAATACCCGGAGACGTACTCCTTGCTTTGTATATAAGTTCCGGCCTGCTGCTGCGTGTACATGGGTGAGACTATTGAGGCATTTAAGCGACCAAATATTGTGACATCTGAATATTATGATGTCTATATTTGATTTGCTGCGGTATGGCAGAGAAAAGCTTCTGCTCCACATGGCGCTTCACGATTTTTCACTGTCGGGAATGAGATGGTTGGTTGTTTGTAATAAACTATGTTATGTGACCGAGTACGGTGGCTTTGGAGTACTCGCCGGTGAGATACGAGAGCGCCTTACAGCCGATTTTGGGGGTATGAAAATGGACTCTAAGGTCTTGTGGATTCAAGTAATAAGTGCAACATCCTTGGTGCTGAAAGAATGAGCTAACTGCGGTATAGTAAGTGAACCTTTCCCCACCAAGGAAGAGGAGCACTTATGAATCCATACACGCAGTTAACTCAAGGTACAAGATACCAGATACGGATATTAATGAAAGCAGGTTTTTCGCAATCAAAAATAGCCCGCATTATAGGGGTGCATAAATCCACTGTCAGCCGGGAGCTTCGACGCAATAGCGGGTGCAAAGGATACAGACCCCGTCGAGCTCATGAGAAAGCTTTAACACGTCGTTATGCAGCCGCCAAGCGGATCAAAATGACTCCTTCGATGATTGAGTTGATTAACCATTATATTCGTTTAGACTTCAGCCCTGAACAGGTATCTGGATATCTGTTCCGTGAACATAGCCTACAAATCAGTCATGAAACTATTTATAAGCATATTTATGCCGATAAAAAGGCAGGAGGAACCCTCTACAGACATTTGCGCGGAGCGAATAAGAGGTACCGAAAGCGCTATGGTTCTCAAGCACGCCATCGCCGGATCACCAACCAGATAAGCATCGATCTGCGCCCCGGTATTGTCGATACCAGAAGTCGCATTGGTGATTGGGAACTTGATACGATCACTGGAAAAAACGGTAAGGGGCATCTAATCACTGTTGTGGAACGTAAATCCAAGTTGACTTTAATTAGCCGTGTGCCCAACAAACAATCGGATCAAGTAGCAAAGGCTGTTATCCGTTTATTAAGGCCGTACAAAGACGATGTGCTAACCATTACAACCGATAATGGCCTTGAGTTTGCACGTCATGCTACAATAGCAAAGAGGTTACGAGCAGACGTTTATTTTGCCCATCCGTATCATGCTTGGGAGCGTGGCTTAAACGAGAATACCAATGGTCTGCTCCGTCAGTACTTCCCCAGGAACATGGATTTCCGCACCATTGACGATAAAAGTATTGATCATGCGATGAATCGCTTAAATAATCGACCGAGAAAAACAATAGGATTTGAAACACCTTGCAACAAGTTTATAAAAGAACGGTGTAACAATTATAACGTTGCACTTATTACTTGAATTCAGGTCTTTTTTGGGGTCTAAATTATGTGCAACCTATTCTTATGCAGAAAGATATCGTGGTTTGACCTCGATGCTGACTTGACCACGATGCTGAAAAACCTCACACTTTAAACTTTGAAGCTAAATTGAGACAGGGAACAGTTATCCCTAACGTTTGGGGTTTGGCTTCCCAATAGGCAGTTACAAATCTTACATCTCTACTTTTCCTTAATCGATTATTTCAAGTTCGTTAAGGCCGTAGGTCAGAGCATTATTAAGATTGACCGGCTCGCCAGCACCCATTACTACCAATCCAAGAGTATAAGTCCCACTCTTAGCCCCATCACAAATCATATGGCTGTAAAGGTTGCCCGACCAGCCATTAGGGATGCGAACACCACTAACGTAGGAAATAA
>JASFMF010000416.1:0-3098 GCA_050117705.1 Phycisphaerales bacterium | reverse complement strand
TTGTAGCCTGATGCCAATTCTTCGCTGTCTGTCAACAAATCTCCATCAAAATCACTCTCATTCACGGCCAACCGATGCTCATTAGGGTCATAGGGAAAACGAATTTCAAGCGCTCGCAATAAAGTAGCGACATCAAGCCTTCCTTCATGTACATCACCATGATAACCAAACGAACCGTGCTCCATATAATGTATCGCAATAAGTGGACAATCCACACGTAAACCCAGATGCGGGTTTACTATCTCCGCCGTTCCCATATTAACCGTTTCACCACAGATATCGCAAGTCTCCAGACCAAACATGGCATCCAACCACTTATATGTTTGCTTTGAGCTCGTTACTTCATCCTCCCACGGCAACTGTTCGATAGCAGCAGCACAATGCCTGGCTAACTCAATTCCATCAGGTACCTCATTGCGATTCTGGTCGGCCCTGAATGGACGATATCCGATCGCCAATTCTTCAAGGTCAGCAAGTAAGTCTGCATCTGCATCCTGGATAACCGGCAATTGATGCCTGTCCGGCATACCAACAGCAAAGGCTCTATTTAAGCTTATCCCCGTTCCCAAGGTGATTGCTGCTGCGGTACCAGCCACGATAATCCGCCTTTTAAACTTTTTACGTTTTCTAATGCGTCTTTGATAAGCCCTTCTTAGTCTTTTCATTATTTTGCCCCAAACTAAAAGTGATCGAGAAAATGTGCCCGTTTTTATATCGGAACGGGCAAAACCGAATGGAGGAGGGCAAAAAAAGTTATTCTTCACCCTGTTTAATCAACAAGTATATACAAACACATCCTATTGACAATACTCATGCCAGTCGTTCGTCAAAGCTGTCAAATCCCGGATTTTTATTACTCCATCGCCATTATAATCCTCACATATTGTACAGTCTGTATCCGGTGCGAAGTAATAATCCTCAGTCTCGCCAAACTCGTATCCCTCTGGCGGCCCGGAACCACCATTACCTCTCTCTCCGGGAGCACTACCGCCTAACCAAGGTTGCTCGGAAAGAGTAATTCTCATCCACATTTGTTTTCTTCCTTCGCTCGGATGCCAGGACATAAAAGCCGGTGTAGTGAGCCGGTTTAATCCAACCGGAAGGTCGAAAAGAAATCTATTCTGTACTGCCCATTCAGATATAAATCCATTGACCGGGGCAAAAGTTGGATAACTATTACTATCATCGTCCCAATCACCATCACGGTTCCAGTCACACCAGACATTAACCCAAAGGTGAGTGTCAGGATCGATAACATTAACAAGGTAATCGAACGTAGTCCAACGACAATGAGGCATCCTGATCGGAAAGATAATACTATCGTCACCCTTATCTTTATCTGGTGCATTGGACCGAGGACTAATATTATTTACAATATCCTGATCCGAACCAGTATCTGCTTCAGTTTCCCGGGTAATCGTCCTACCTAAATGAGCCACAGCTATAGAATTCAGATGAATCGGCCCATAAGGTCCAGTACTGCGACCATCGTTATAAACAGTAGGATAATACGCTCTGACTCCTGAAGGCCCTCCTTTGGGATATGCGGTCATATATCTACCGTGATTGTTAGAACTGTCTGGCGCATCGCCAAGGTCCGACTCTACTGATTGTGTCCCCTCGCAACTAATACTCATCACTCCATCACCGGTATTGGCACCGAATCCTCCCACTTCAATGAGATACTGGTTGCCGGCGGTTGCTTCAAAAGTAAGCTCAGACTGCCAACCACAAGCATCGTCATTGCATTCGATTAAATCATTTGACCTCGGAGGGCAATTACCTGCGTTATAGACGGCAAGCTTGGTGTCATATCCACTGCCGCAGAGGCTGACGGTAATATCACCTGTGCACGCAGCCGTATATCTATACCAGATGTTAGGACTACTCATGCAAAGCCCCCTACCATCAAACGTTGCATTAATGGTGCTAAACGGTTTGTCTGTTACATTGCCTACCGGTTCCGCCCGATTACAGTTATCATTAGCTGGCTCAGAAGGTGGTGCCCCCCCCTCGGAGGTAACATTCAATACACCCTGACCGAAATCACTGTCAGTCCACCCTCCAATTTCAATCAGGTACCGATTACCCGCAATCGCAGCAAAGGTAACCTCAGATTGTCGACCACAAAAATCGTCGTTACATCTTATCAAGTTACCCGGCATTGGACTGCAACCACAACCGTTATAGATAGCGAGCTTTGTATCGTAACTACTGCCACATAGGCTGACAGTCACATCACTTGTACGCGGAGCCGTATAGCAATACCAGATGTTTTTGCTGGTCATACAGTAGCCGGAACCATCGAACGTCGCGTTACTGGTATCGAATGCGAGATCCGTAACATTACCAATCTGTATCGCATTAAGACAGTCGTCATTAGCAAATCCACCGGGCGGCGTCCCGTCAGAACTGATGCTTATTACACCCTGGCCAGTTGCGGCACCGTACCCTCCTACTTCGATCAAATATTGGATACCGTTGACCACATCAAATGAAAGCTCAGACTGCCGGCCGCAGGCATCGTCATTGCAACCTATCATAGCACTCTGTTGCGGATTGCATCCACTTCCTCTATAGACCGCAAGCACTGTGTCATAGCTGCTGCCGCATAGGCTGACGGTAACATTACCCGTGCGTGTAGCAGTATAACGATACCAGATATTCGGGCTCCTCATACAGTGACCAAGACCATCAAATGTCGCATTTGTGGTACTAAATGCTCTATTCACAACCTCTCCAATTGATATAGCATTCTGACAGTTATTATTTATAGGTGTTTGAGCTTTTGCAACATACCCAGTACAAAGCAGTGCCACCAAAACACATGTCAGCACGTATTTTAACTTATAACTATTCATAATTTAATCCTCTCAAAAACACAGCCCACATTTCTTCACGCTGAAGCTCCACAGATATTGCCTCTTGTCATTTTCTGTAGAACAACAGAAACATTCTCAAATACTACCTTTCTTGTGTTTAGTGCGATTTTCTATATCGCCTGTATCTTTATATTGTCTATCTCACGGCCATCCGTTGAGGCCGAATAATTGTCGTACTGCTGGAACTTAATACGAACATCAGACAAATCCGCCCCG
>JASFMF010000415.1:0-3110 GCA_050117705.1 Phycisphaerales bacterium | reverse complement strand
TTATCGAGGGAGGTTGCGTACCGGCAATGGCAGAAACGTAAAGAACAGCGGCAGTCTCAGCCGCGTATCCACGGGGAATTAAGTATCCAGGATTGTATGAAACTGGCGCTGGCCAACAATAAAATTCTGCAGCGTGTAACCGAGGAAAAGGAAATTGCTCGTGGAGAACGGCTAAAATCCCTTTCGGCAATATTACCTTCTATAGATGTTTCAGGTGACTACAGACGGCTTGACGAGGTTTCTTCTTTTACAATTGGCCCGCAAAAAATAACGATGGGTGACGTTGATAATTATACGGTGGGGCTTAGAGTTACTCAGCCGGTTTTTGCCGGCGGGGCGATACCTGCTCAGATACACTCTGCAAGGTTGTTTACTTTGCTTACTGACCAGACTGTTCGTGCGGCTGTGCAGGATGTGATTTATACGGCAGTTCATTCGTATTACGATGTATTGCTCAATCAGCATTTACTTGAGATAAGTAATGATGCTGTTCGCTCGGCCCAGGTGCATCTTGACAACGTCAGACAGAGATGGAAGGGCGGGGTCGTTTCTAATTTTGATGTCCTTAGAGCTGAAGTGGAGTTGTCGAACTTTCAGGCTGATTTGATACGAAACAGAAATGCTATCAACATTGCAAAAACACAGTTGCTAAAGGTCATGGGCGTTTCACAGGATAGTGACTTTAATCTTTCGGATGAACTGTTATACGTGTCTTTGGAAATGACAATGGAAAAGGCTGTTGAGACGGCTTTTCAGAGCCGTCCCGATTTATTTAGCCGCGAGTTCGATATAAAGTATCAAAAAGAGCTGCTGAAAATTTCCCGCAGCCGATATTGGCCGGTTGTCAGCGGCTACTATGACAATACCTGGTCGAAACCCGATCCGCATAACACTATGGATATTGAATGGGGCTATCTCTGGCAGGCCGGCGTTATGGCGACAATTCCTCTATTTGATGGTTTATCCCGCGAAGGTGAAGTTGTAGCGCAGAAGGCGCGAGTCAGGCAGGCACAGATAGATTTAGTCGATGCTGAGGAGACGGCTTTGTTCGAATTGACTACGGCGCTGTTAAGCATTGCTGATGCGGTAGAATTTGTTGAATCACAAAGAATGAACCAAATAAGGGCTGAAGAGGGACTAAGATTAGCAGAAGTAGGTTATAAACAGGGCACAAATACTCAGGTTGAGATGATAGATGCCCAGGCCGCACTGACAACGGCCAGTGTAAACTATTACCAGGCTATATATTCGCATATAATTGCGAAATTGGATTTACAAAAAGCAATGGGTACTCTTGCAACGTTTGAAGCAGATGAAAATAGTCAGTAGTGAAAGATGGAGAAGATTTTAGTGCTGTGATTTGGTTTAACCGAGGATAAATGCAATGAAAAGGCAATTAGCTTTTATATGTTGTTTGTTGATTAGTTGTACGATGTTTTCTGGTTGTATGGTCGGACCTGATTATTCCAGGCCTGAAACCGCGGCAGATACATCTGAAAGCTATTTTTACGCTGGTTCACACGACCAGAGTGTTAGTGACTTTAACGATGTTGACCGGTGGTGGCGGAGATTCGGTGACCCAACGACCACAATGCTGGTGCGTGAAACCCTGAAAAACAACTATAGCCTTAAAGCCGCTGCCGCACGGGTGCTCCAGTCCCAGGCTACCCTCGCAGAAGCTCGGGGCCGGCAGTTACCGGATGTCTCTTATAATTTAAGTCGTGACAGGAGTAAACGTTCTTTTAATTTTGGAGGTGCCGGTAGATTCAGTGCTATGAGCACGACTTGGTCGCAGGATATTTCTGTAACTTATATACTTGATTTTTTCGGTAAACTAAAACGCACAGAGCAGGCGGCATGGGCTGATATGCTTGCTGCTGAGGCGAGTGAGCAGGCTCTTGTTAATTCGATGATTGCCACTGTCATCAACGCCAGAGTCAATATTGCTACCCTTCAACGTAGATTGGCGATAGCGCGGGCTAATACTGAAAGTCGCAGGGATACACTGGAGATTGTTGAACGGCGTTACAGTCAGGGACTCGTAGGGCCGGTGGACATCAGATTGGCACGGGAGAATCTGGCTTCATCACAGGCGCTTGAGCCTGTTATTGAGCTGTCTCTGATTACAGCCCGTCACGCCCTTGATGTACTTTTAGCACGTCGCCCCGGTTCATCGGAAGAATTGCCTCAGACGTTAGAGGAATTACCGGATTTGGAGCCTGTACCTGTTGGGCTGCCTGCGGCCTTACTGGACCGCCGACCCGATGTGATAGCTGCTGAATTTTCGCTCCGTGCGTCGAACGAGAGAATCGGTGCGAGCATTGCTCAGCTTTATCCGGATTTGACTTTGAATGGGAGTTATGGCTTTTCCGGAGATATTATTGAGGATATTTTTCAACAGGATGAAACAGAGATGTATTCACTTATTTCACGTCTTGCCCAGCCGATTTTCAGAGGCGGGCAGATAAGGGCACAAATTGATGCAGCCGAGGCGCGCTATGCTGAGCTGGCGGCCAATTACGCCGAGACGGTACTAACTGCAATGCGGGAAGTTGAGGATGCTCTTATCAGTGAACAGTTATTACAGACTCAACTCAAACATACACGGGTTCGACTCAGAGAGGCAAAGGATGCCGTGAGCCTTTCGAAGGAGAGATATCAGCGTGGTGTTGAAGGAATATTAGCCGTTCTCGAATCCGAACGCCGCAGCAGGATAGCTGAAGAAGAATTGGCTATTCTAATGGGCCAGCTTTGGACCACACGGGTCAATCTTTTTCTGGCTCTGGGTGGGGACTGGGATTATCAGCAGGAGAGTGAAAAACAGGTTGCTTTAGAAAATAACTAAGCGGATGAAAACAGAAAGTGGACTTATGAAACCAAACTATCAAGTAAAAAGAAAAAGGCCGGGACTCATCCAGTTTATAATTGTCCTTGGCGTGATTATCCTGGGAATCGTAATTACGGTGATTCTCGTCAAGCTTAAAAAACCGCCCAAACAGGAGAAACCTGAAATCCTTGCTCCATTGGTCAAAGTTGAGCAGCTAAGTCTCAGGGATATTCAGATGGTTGTTCGTGGTTATGGAACAGTCAGCCCCAAGGTACAGGTAGAA
>JASFMF010000414.1:0-3112 GCA_050117705.1 Phycisphaerales bacterium | reverse complement strand
GCTTTCCGCCTGTTGTCCGCAGAGCAAGGCAGAACCATATACCCGAATAGCCGTTGGATGTGCCTATCTCGACAACATGTTTGGCGTTAATTGCTTCCGTGAATAACCGCAGCAGTCTGCCATCCTCACGCGGCACGTTCATCATTCCTCTGCTCTGGTTTTGTCTCATGTCCTCAAGAATGTCTAATATCTTTTTCTCTTGCTCATCGGCCGGCACGGGTGCCTGGTCCTGAACGAAGCCCCTGAAGCCTCTGCTTCTGAAGTCTCTTCGTCGCGGCCTTTGCTGGGCCATAAGGCTTACAACTGCGAATAATAAAGCCGCCACGGTGATACACAGAATAATCTTCTTTAACATTTTCTGTTCCTTTCGAAGAATTATGATTTCCCTTTATTTTTTGACATACTGATCGCGCACAGGTACAGACGAATCTGAAAGAGGATTTATTGCGGCTTATGAAAAAATAAAAAATGCAGGAGGAAATCCCGCTTATAGTTATTTCAGCTTATTCGCCTTCAACAGCCGGAAATTATCTTTTTTCATCTAACATTTTCGCCACGGCGCGAATGTGTTCGGGGCTTGTGCCGCAGCAGCCGCCCACGATGCTCGCTCCGGCCTCAATACATTCGGCAATTCCTTTTGCAAAGGCTTCCGGCTTCATATCGAATATAGTCTTGTCATCGATTAATTTGGGTCTGCCTGCATTCGGTTGCGCCAATATGGGTAGAGACGATGCCGACTTAAGCTTAAGCTCGGAGACGATAACGGCCATCTGGGAAGGGTCAATGTCTCCGCAATTGGCACCGATGACGTCCGCTCCCGCATCGTTAAGGTTTTTAGCGCATTGTTCCGCGTAGTTGCCCATAATCGTTCTGCCTCCTTTTTCGTCGGTTGCAAATGCAATCGAAGCAATTACAGGCAGCGAAAAGTTTTCTTTGCACGCACGAAGGGCGCACATTGCCTCGCGCAAGTCGAACACGGTCTCGATAATAAATCCATCCACTCCGGCCTCGGCCAGGATTTCAGCCTGTTCCTTGTACGCATCATAAAATTGAGACTCTTTATAATCACCGTACGGTTCGAGCAGCTGGCCCGTCGAGCTGATGTCGCCGAGAACGTATTGTCCTTCCTGAGCGGCCTGTTTTGCAAGCTCAACACCCGCCTTATTCACATCTTTTACTGAGACATCGAGATTGTGTGTCTCGATATAAATGCGGTTAATTGTTAGAGTGTTAGTAATCAAAGCATCGCAGCCACATTGCGCATATTCCCGCTGGATTTCAAGAACGGCCTCCGGGTTTTCAAGATTAGTGCCGGCCCGCCCCATAAGGCCGCGTTTGTCTAATTCAGTTCCTATCGCGCCATCTAACAAAATAACGTCTTTATTCTTTAAAGCCTCCGCCAAATTCATTAGTAATCCTTTCTTTTGCTTTGGTTAATCTATTGTCACTCCAAATCCAGCTAACGCGTTCATTACCTGGCTGACATTTTCGAAAAGTATTGTTCTTAACCCCGCCTGTTTTGCGCCCTCGATATATTCCGGTTTATCATCTATGAATACCGATTGTTCAGGTTGCGAGCCGAGTCTCTGGATTGTAAGTTCATAAATTTTTTTCTCGGGTTTTCTCGTCCCTTCCAGGCATGAGAAGACAAGTACATCGAACATATCATATCCGAGATGATAAAAGTATTTTGTTGTCGGTATTTCGGTATTGGATAAAAGCGCCGTCTTATATCCGTTTTTCTTCAGCCGGGTTGCGGTGGAAAACATTTCTTCTTTAGGCGAATAAATCGCCTTAAAAGCATCGGTCCACAATGAGGAAACTTTCGGTTTCGGCACTTTAAGCTCGCTGCACACTCTGTCCCAGAATATATCTTCGCTTATTAGACCTTTTTCGAAATCCGCTACGAATTTACCGTGCGTTTTCTCACAATTTTCTTTGAAAACGCCCAGCTCCTGTGCGCAGTATTGCATAAGCCCCGGTGCAGGATTGTCTATTAACACTCCTCCCCAGTCGAATATTACGGATTCTATTTTTTCCATTATAAGCCACTCAAGCAAATATTATTCAGTATAAGGACGATACAAAGGTTCGGCCTGTATAGCAACATTTTTTATCTTTAGTTTAATGCCTTGCTATTGGTCTTTGACGAACAGCCATCGGGAATCTATAATCTAAACTATTCTTTGAGGACAAGATAAAATGGAGTTGATTTTCATTGTAATAATTGCCGTTTTGGTTGTAGTTGCCCTTGGGCTGTTGGTCTGGCTTATTATATCCAATTCCTCCAATGCCGAGAAGATGGCTGGCCAGCAGGCCGCAATCGGACTTCTGCACCAACTGTTAGAGACATTAAAATCAGCACAGGATGATACTAAAGATAAACTTCAGCAATCACTGCTCGACGGCCAGACTAATATCAGCCGGAATATGCAGGCCGGCCAGGAAGTCCTCGATCGCCTCAATAAACAAATTGGCGAGCTGCAGGGCACGAACAAACAAATGATGCAGATTGGTACTGAGGTCAGGCGGCTCCAGGATATTTTAAGCTCACCGAAACTTCGCGGCCAGATGGGCGAATGGTCGCTGGAAAACCTGCTTATGCAGATTCTTCCGAAAGACAGCTACGAACTCCAGTACACTTTCAAAGGCGGTAAGACAGTCGATGCCCTGATAAAATTAGCCGACTTTTCAGTTCCTGTCGATGCCAAGTTCCCGCTGCCCGGTTTCGAGAAAGTCGTTAAGGCAGAAACGGAAGCGGAAAAGACAAAACTTCGCAAACTGTTTCTCAAAGACGTAAACAATCATATTGACAAGATTGCCGCCGACTATATCAGGCCCGCCGAGGGAACACTGGATTTTGCGATTATGTATTTGCCCGCTGAGAACGTCTATTACGAAACCATCATCACATACGCGGGAGAGACAAACGATATTTTGCAATATTGTTTTGATAAGAAGATAATTCCCGTTTCTCCTAATCTTTTATATGCTTATCTTATGACGGTGGCGATGGGGCTACACGGATTGCAGATAGAAAAACAGGCGGCCGAAATCCGACAAAACTTGAAGAAGCTGAATTCTTCTTTTGGAGATTTCGGCGGCACCTGGG
>JASFMF010000413.1:0-3121 GCA_050117705.1 Phycisphaerales bacterium | reverse complement strand
AGAACCAGACCGCCAAGACCAAGCAGAATAAAACTCGCTGGCTCAGGTATAACAGTTATATTGCTGAAAATAACATCATCCTGACTGAAGGAATAAAGAGAAATCGTACCACCCCGGAAGCTGCTGTCTGCCAGGTTAAATACCTCGTCACCATCGAGTAACACTATAATCCGTTCGTTGGTCATCCTGATTTCGAACTCATACGGATGATCGAACAGCCACCCGTAACCTTCAGGCCCGGCCAGCGTCGAAACACCTATACCGTCCGTACCACCCCAAAGCCCGTCCCGCGTCCATGAGCCGTCAACTCTTATCAGCCTGACTCCCTCCTCGGCTATATCATCGTTGACCACTACTGAATCACCCCAGTCATGCTCCTGCGTTCTCCTCTTCCAATCCAAAAGATAGAAATGCTCGTTGTCCTGATACCCGAAGCAAAATCCGATGAAGTCATCATCCCTTCTGTCCGGCCTGCCCTGGACTTCGACGGTAAAGCTGATATTGGCGACTTCCGGCACTTCGATGTCACTGACTACCCACCCGGGGGCCACCTCAGACCTACCCAGAACCAGGTCCAGCCGGCCGCTTTCGGAAGTTGGATTAGTATAACTCCACGTTCGGTAAGGGTCAATGAGGGTCCATTCGGTAAGCTCCACAGTTGCAAAGGCACGACTACCCAACACCAGTAATATCAATACAGGGAGAACTCTGAAAAACCATTTCCTTCGTATTCGGCAAAGCGGCAAATCGAAAAACGCTACCATCCAACACCTCCTTTTTTTTGCTCATAAACGTAAAGCAAAAACACCTCTTGCAGCAATGTCCCTATGCACAAAAAGCGCTGTCCCGTCCCTGGCCGCCTTCCTTAGCAAGAAATAATCCATCAGGAGTTTGCATCCGTTCAGAGAAAACCAAGCGTGAAATAAAAGCAGCTTTCTCACCACTCCTCTTGATAACCGGAATATACCTTACCAAACCCCAACGTAAACTTCAAGGACAAAGTCCTATAATATACATTAATTTCGAACTGTTAGGCCATTAATAATTGACCCTTATTCTTAACGACCGAGCCTTCCTCTTTTTACCAAAACCGCCATCTTGCCCATTGTTACAAAATGCTCGTTGTCTCGAAATTTTTGTAAAAAAGATAACAAAATAATTGACATTGTTATATAAAATGTAAAAATATGTATTATGTTTAGTGTTTATCTAACATAAATCGGATTAACAATGAAACAAATACATTCAAATACCCCTCATAAAACGTTAAAAGCAGGGAATCGGCATCTCGACCGGCTTAATCTGCTGCAATACAGGTTAGATACTATGAACGAGCGGGACAGGGTGCTGATGAAAATGTATCTGGAAAAAGGCATCAGTATTCGCCAAATCGCCCGCCTGCTCGGTGTCAGTGAGATACAAGTCGGCCGGAAGATACGCAAGCTCTCAAAACGGCTCACAAGCAAAAAGTATATACAATGCATCCGCAAACGCCACAGGCTTACAAAATTCCAGATGATCGTGGCTAAGGATTTCTATATGAAAGGCATATCAATCAGAAGGATAGCATTGAAACAAAAAACAACCAGATATTTCATCAGGAAGACCCTGAAAAAGATACAAAGCGTTTTAGATGATGAGCAAACAACATAATAGACAACGAAGAATATAAGGAGATATGAAAAATGCCAACGTACAGTATTTCAAAAAGCTTCAACTGGCAGGGGACAGTCACGGACAATGTCACCTTCGTTTGCAGGATGTTCGGCCTTACGATCGACAGGCTCACAGAAAAATCCTTCGACCATAAATGCCAAATAGAAATCAACAATGGTGACATCGTTTATATCACGGGCGCATCGGGGACCGGCAAAAGTGTCCTGCTCAGAGAGCTGGAAGAATCCATCCCCCCTTCCGACAGGATAAACCTTGCCCGGATAGAGCTGCCGAATGACAAAGCCGTAATTGACTGCATCGAAGAAGACACAATAACCGCACTTAACTATCTCTGCACTGCCGGCCTGGGCGACTGCTTTTGCATGCTCAATCAGCCCGGTAATCTCAGCGAAGGCGAGCAGTATCGCTTTCGTCTGGTAATGGCGCTGGCATCTAAAAAGAAATTCGTCTTCGCCGATGAATTCTGCTGCGGACTCGACCGCATCACCGCTTTGGTAATCTCCAACCACATCTACAAGTTCGCAAAGCGTACCGGCACAACGTTTATACTCGCATCCAGCCACAATGATATCCTGCTCGAACTTCAGCCGGATGTAATAGTAACAAAGCAGTCTTCCGGCCCGGCAAAAGTCGATTATAAAATAAGAAGATAAAATGAAGATTAGATTTGACTAAGCGAATGGTTTTACTTATTGAAAACATACGTCTGACAAATAATTTCAGGAGCCGGCTAAATGGCTGATTCAAAACACAACACTCTTTACACAATCGGCCACTCGAACCATACCATAGAGGCTTTTATAAGCCTGCTCAAATCTCATCGAATCACGGCCGTGGCGGACGTTCGCTCGGCACCTTACAGCCGATACTGCCCTCAGTTTAATAAAGACAATCTGGCCGCAAGTCTCAAAGCGGCCAACATCGAGTATATATTCCTCGGAAAGGAATTAGGCGGAAAACCTAACGACAAATCCTGTTATGAGAATGGCCGGGTAAATCTTAAGCTAATTGCCAAACGCAAAGAATTCAAACAGGGATTAGAGCGATTGCTCATAGAAAGCTCAAAACATCGTATCGCCATAATGTGCGCAGAAAAGGATCCTCTGCGATGCCACAGGACATTTCTTATATGCAGGCATATCAGAGACAACTTTCACATCAGGCACATCATGGCCGACGGAACCGTTGAAGAGCACAACGAAACCGAACGCAGGCTGCTAAATATGCTCAAAGCCAGACCGACTCTTTTCGAACCCGCGAAAGCCGAAAGAGAACTTATTGAGCAGGCGTATGATGAGGTTATTTCTTATGAAGAGTCGATTCGTACAACTGGAAAGCGAAGCGTTTCTGACTGATATTGATTTTTCTATGATGTCACCTTCGGAAAGAGGGGTATATTGCACGCTGATTTTTCTTTTGAACTCGAACGGAGGCAAATGCGAGT
>JASFMF010000412.1:0-3123 GCA_050117705.1 Phycisphaerales bacterium | reverse complement strand
GAATATAAAAGATATTTTAAAGAAATTAAATGTTTTCAGGAACAACTTATCTTTGTTGATACCGATTATCATTATGCTGGTTGCTATACTTCTTCTTATTCCTACACAGCTTATGAGCGGGAAACTCAAAGAAAAAACGGCAAAAAGTGTATCGACAGGGAATAAGGTCAAGAGAGAAATCGAAGATACTGTTACCAGTGAGGGATGGAAAGTGGTTCAGGAACGCCAGCGAGAGCACGCTGAAGATGCCAATGAGATTGTACTTCTTGCCCAGCAAAGCACTCAGAGGGAGTTATTAAGTTATGATGTATTTTTGGACCCTAATATTACGTCTGCCTTGGTTTTCCAAAGATTTGGGCAACGATATCGGGATTCAATAGATGAGATTATACTGGAGGTGAACGGTGGAGACCGTCCTACAGAGATTGAAATTGAGAGAGGTGTAGAGGAGTCAGCGATTGGTACACGTATGAGGCGGGGACGTGCTGGTATGGAACGGTCTGCTATGGGAAGGCCTACTAGGCCTATGGGACCGACGCGAATGCCTCAAGCAAGATCTTCAATAAGAGGAGGAGGGGCGGGGAGCCTTTATGGAGGCTCAAGTATGAGGAGTGAGCTTGAGAGTATGATAGTCGAAGAGATTTGCCAGGAGAGGGCGAAATCTATATCAATTTATGTAAATCCGTCTGATATAATAGGATATGATTTTTGGGGAGAATATAAGTTAGATGTCAAGATGGAAGATGGCGTTTCGGATTGCTGGTATTTTCAGTTGGCTAACTGGGTTATCGAGGATATTTTCGATACTATCGGTGCGATGAATTCAGGTTATGATAATGTTCTGACAACTCCGGTTAAACAATTTGTTCAGCTCAGTTTTACAATGGGCTTAAAAAAGCCCCGTTCCGGAGGGGGCGGAGTATTTACGGGGCGGAGGCAGAATAGGAGCACAGAAAGAGAGAATGTTGATAAACCTGTTTATGTTCGTACTACTGATGAAGGATTATCAAAATCCTGCACGGGAAGAGTTTCCGGAGACGATATTGATATTATACATTTTAATTTTACCGTTGTGCTTGACAGGAGAGAAATTTTGCCGTTTATGCAACAGCTTTGCAGTGCCAAAGAGCATAAGTTCAGAGGATTCACGGGCACAGAGCCGGAGCAGACTTTTAAGCATAATCAAATAACGATTTTAGAGAATGAGTTCAGAGCTATCGACAACCAGAGTTACAGTCTTTATCGTTTTGGCCAGGATCCTGTTGTGGAAGTGGATTTTGTTTGCGAATATATTTTTAATAAGAAAGGCTACGATGAAATCATGCCGGAATCGGTAAAAGAAACTCTGACCGAAGAACCAGAAACGACAAGACGTCGAAGAAGACGTTAGAAGAAATTAAACGGGGTGTAGAATATGATTAAAATAGGCAGCTTTTTCGAAGAGCATGTTGAAAAAATGGTATTAGTAATTGTTGGGCTTGTTTGTGCATGGCTTTTGATTACACGTGTTATTTTTAGTCCTAACGAGGTTCTATACGGTGATGAGAAGTTCAGTCCCGGTGCAATTGATGAAAAGATCTATGAAGAAGCTGAGATTTTAAGCCAAAAATTGAACGAACCACCCAGGGACGTAGATTCATATCAATCGAAACTTTCTGAGTTTGTTGCTCTTCTTGACTCGTCAGTCAATAATGTTAACACAGAATTGTGGCCGCAAGTACCTTATGTTGTTCGTGAAGGACATGTAAGTGTGGAAAAAAGCGGTGGGAAGTATCGTTTACCTCGTATTGGTGAGGTTACTGACGTGGCGGTTGAGCACTTCAGAGCGGTGGCTTATGTACCTACGGTGCCTATTACCGAAGAAGTAATGTATGAAAAAGCTGAGAATGAACCGAATGATATCGACTTTATAACTGTAGAAGGAAAGTTTGATATTGAGGGTTTGTATGACAGATTTCGATATAGTTTCATCGATGATGTGGCCGAGGAATGGGCGGATCCTTGCTATGCCAAGCCCATTTTCGCGGCCATTCAATTGCAACGACAGGTATTAGGTGAGGATGGGAGCTGGAGTGGCTGGCAAGATGTGTCCCGTAGCAAGATTGACCATAATGCGAAATTATGTGAAATGGTAGAAAATGCCGACGCGACGGCGGCCAGCAGATTAAAAGTATGGAAACTTCAGTTTGATGAGCCACAAATGCAAATAGATCTGTTACAGCCGGTTGCTTATCAAATTGCATCTGCGAGAGAAGAATGGTTTCCTCCTTCACTGCATGGGAGGTTTCTGGATTTGCAGAGGAGAGAAATGCTTGAGGAGAGGCGGGCAGAACGGGAGGAAGAAAGAGGACGCGATACCGGACGTGATGACAGAGCAAACACGCGCCGGGGTAGTAGAAGAACAGATACTCGGTCCGGCATGGCCGGCAGGTCCGGCAGAGGAGCAACGAGAGGAGCGGGTGGTGATATATATGGTGGGGGATATGGGGGTGGTGGTCTTGGCGGCCAGGACACTACGCGGAGAAGAGGAGGCAGTCGAAGGCGCACTACTGATAATAGTGGTATGGGTGGTCTTATGACTGACAGACGTTCGAGAGGTAGAGGGACTGCGGGTGGAATGGAAGACTATCTGATGCAGGGAATGCCGGGGGAGAGAAACATTCGGAGAGGACCGTCAATAAATGATGTTTATATTGAACTTGATGAAATTACGCTTACGAGAAGAACTGAGCTTGACAAGATGCGAGAACCTTTAGTGATTTGGGCACACGATGATACTGTCGAGCCGGGAAATAGTTACCGCTACAGAATTCGTTTGGGAGTTTTTAATCCTGTGGCCGGAACGAACCAGTTAGTTCAGCAGGATATGGCAAAAAAGAATGATGTTGTATTGTGGAGTGAGTTTTCTGGTGTTACCGAGCCGGTAGAGATTCCGGAAAGATTGTACTTCTTTGCCAGGAGTATACGTGAGGCGGATCAGGTTGTTACAGTCCAGGTCGCTAAATATTTGATGGGATATTGGCGCAGTGAAGATTTTAAGGTAAGCCGGGGAGAAGTTATAGGGAGTATTATTGAATCTGAGCCTGAACTTGAGCCTCGATCTCGATCCCGGAATCAATCTAC
>JASFMF010000411.1:0-3125 GCA_050117705.1 Phycisphaerales bacterium | reverse complement strand
GAAAAGAGGCAGCCCTCTGATTTTGGGCCTTGGCGAAAATGAATATATCTTGGCCTCGGATGCCGCTGCTATAGTTGAGCATACCAAACAGGCAATCTATCTTGCCGATAATGAAATGGTCACGGTTGGTTCCGAAGGTTTCCATACCAAAACAATCGACAACATCACAATAAGCAAAGAGCTAAGCCAAATCGAATTCTCACTGGAACAGATAGAGCTGGGTGGATTCTCTCATCATATGCTCAAAGAAATTTTCGAGCAGCCCAGGTCCCTGAGCACCTGTATGGGCGGACGACTTGACCCTCAGCAAAACAGGATTAAACTCGGAGGCATTGCTTCGTACCTGCGAGACCTTACACGAACCAGACGGCTTATACTGACCGCCTGCGGGACGGCGTTCCATGCCGGTCTGGTCGGCGAATTTTTATTTGAACAACTCGCACGAATCCCATCCGAAACCGAATACGCAAGTGAATTCCGGTATCGCAACCCGATCATCGAGAATGATACTGTCGTTATATCAATAAGCCAGTCCGGAGAGACCCTCGATACCCTCGCAGCGGTGGAGGAGGCAAAAGAGCGGGGTGCGACTGTGCTCGGCATCGTTAATGTTGTCGGTTCTTCAATTGCCCGTGCCACCGATGCAGGAATATATTTGCACGCAGGCCCCGAAATCGGCGTCGCAAGTACAAAGGCCTTCACCGCACAGGTAGCAGTCCTGACAATGCTCGCAATCGAATTAGGCAGAAGGAAACACATCAGCAGCAGCCAGGCAAACATGTTTATTGAAGAATTGTCCAAAATCCCTGATAAAATAAGCACGATACTCGAAAAATCCGACTACATTAAACAAATCGCCTCGGCTAATATCGACCAGAACAACTGGCTCTTCCTGGGCAGGGGCTTCAATTACCCCGTCGCTCTCGAAGGAGCTTTGAAATTGAAAGAAATAAGCTACATACACGCCGAAGGCCTGCCCGCCGCGGAAATGAAGCATGGCCCGATTGCTTTAATCGCCGATGGCATGCCCGCAGTTTTCATCGCCACCGCCGGACCTCAATATGACAAGATTATGGGCAACATCTCCGAAGTCAGGGCACGAGGCGGCAAAACAATCGTTGTTGCTACCGAAGGCGATGAGAATATTAAACAGCACGCCGACCATTTAATCACAATCCCTGACGCTCCGGAACTCTTACAGCCGATGCTCACCGTTATACCACTTCAACTGTTGGCCTATCATGCCGCCGTCCTCCGCGGCCATGATGTCGATAAGCCACGAAACCTCGCAAAAAGCGTTACTGTCGAGTAATTTGAGGAGATTCGAAGAATGGAATCCGAAAATCGAAATTCGCCCCGGTTGGGCTTTAGCCTTATCGAGCTGCTCGTTGTCATAGCAATCATCGCTTTGTTACTTTCTATCTTAATGCCGTCGCTTAGAAGAATCAGGATGTTATCGAAGCGTCTCGGCTGCGCCCACAACCTCAAGCAGATTGATTTGGCCATGCACATGTATCTAAACGATAATGATAACACATATCCCTGCGCTCAGGACCCTATGCCTCCCGGCTATTGGCTCTGGATGGGACGAGGCTGGCGCTTGTGTGTAGAGCCTTATCTTGGTGGTAATATCGATGCCAACAATCCTTCTGTCCTGTTCTGTCCGGAGGACCGCGTCTCAAAAGAAAAATACGAGTCCACAAGTTACTCCTATTCGATGGCCTTTTACCACAGTCCCGACCAGATTGACGATATGAACAGCCCCGCCGACACCTACCAGAATCCTCAGCCTTCCGTTCCGCAGCAAAGCCTGAGCGTTGCTCACCCCTCCGGAAAGATTCTTATCGGCGAATGGCTCAGCAATCATTCACCCGTTGACGATGATAATGGCTGGTGGTGCTGGCAGGGCGCCAGGAATTTCCTCTTCGTGGATGGCCAGGTCGCTTTCCTGAAAGCCGAACAGATTCGACCCGCCCGGGACGGCTTACCGAACCCAAATCTTACTATAAAGGGCATTAAAGGCATTGATTACGACCAATAACAAAAACTAACTTGCAATTTTTGTCCTTCTTTCGTATAAATATCAGTTCCGAATGAACTTCTGTTTTTAATGGAGAATTAGATAATGAAAGACCTAAAAAAACTCGAAGCATGGTTTGTAACCGGAAGCCAGCACCTATACGGGCCGAAGACCCTCAGGCAGGTGGCCGAAGACTCAAAGAAAATTGCTCAGGCCTTATCTCGTTCCAAGAACATTCCGGTCAAGGTCGTCTTCAAGCCGACACTGACCACGCCGGATTCCATCTATGAACTTTGCACGAAGGCGAACGTCGCTCCGAACTGTATCGGCCTGATAACTTGGATGCATACCTTCAGCCCCGCTAAGATGTGGATTGCCGGCTTAAAGGCGCTCCGGAAACCTTTTGTGCACCTTCACACGCAGTTTAATCGTGACATCCCCTGGGACACGATTGATATGGACTTTATGAACCTCAACCAGTCCGCGCACGGCGGCCGTGAGTTCGGATTCATCTGCACTCGAATGCGAAAGAACCGCAAGGTCGTGGTTGGTCACTGGCAGGATAATCAGGTACAGGCTCGGCTTGGCACCTGGGCCCGTGCGGCCTGCGCTTGGCACGATGCTCAGGGTGCAAAGATAGCACGTTTCGGTGACAACATGCGTGAAGTCGCCGTCACCGAAGGCGACAAAGTCGAAGCGCAAAAGCAACTGGGCTACGCGGTCAACGGCTACGGCATCGGCGACTTGGTTGCGTATGTCGACAAGGTCAACGATAAGGCGGTAATCAAACTCGTTAAAGAATATGAAGAAATGTATAACGTGGCCAAAGCCGGCAAAAAGGGTGGTAATAAACACAAGTCCGTACGCGAGGCCGCCCGTATCGAGCTTGGCATGCGTGCCTTTCTGGAAGATGGCGGCTTCAAAGGCTTCACAACAACTTTCGAGGACCTCCATGGCCTCAAACAGCTTCCCGGCCTGGCCGTCCAGCGACTGATGGCCGACGGCTATGGCTTCGGCGCAGAAGGTGACTGGAAAACCGCGGCTCTCGTTCGTGCAATGAAAGTGATGGCCGCAGGACTAAGGGCGGCACAAGCTTTATGGAAGA
>JASFMF010000410.1:0-3130 GCA_050117705.1 Phycisphaerales bacterium | reverse complement strand
TGAAACATAAACTATAGGATATAAGTTATGAATACACAGGAGACTATTAATTTATTTGATAAATACGTTATCGCCAATTACGGCCGGCTGCCGCGCGTTATCGTTAAAGGCGAAGGCTGTTATCTTTTCGATGGCGATGGAAATAAGATTCTTGATATGTTCCCCGGCTGGGCCGTAAGTGCGATTGGACATTGCCATCCGAAGGTTGTCGAGGCATTGCGTAAACAGGCCGGTGAGTTACTGCATATCGATAACACGTTTTATTCTGAACCGCAGGGTAAGCTGGCGAAGCTCTTAAGCGAGCGTGCCTTTGGAGGCAAGTGCTTCTTTTGTAACAGCGGCGCAGAAGCCAACGAAGCTGCATTGAAGCTGGCGCGCCTGCATACTTCGCAGGAAAAGTATAAGTTTATCACCGCCGAGGGCAGCTTCCACGGCCGGACTTTCGCGACGATGTCTGCCACAGCTCAGACGAAACATCATGAAGGCCTGTTACCGCTGCTGCCGGGCTTTGTTTATGTACCTTTCAATGATATTGTGGCGCTGGAGTCGGCTTTTAGCGATGAAGTGGCGGCCGTAATGGTCGAACCTATTCAGGGCGAAGGCGGAATAAATATTGCCGACGCAGAATACTTACAGGCCATACGCCGGCTCTGTGATGAAAATGGGGCGTTGTTGATTTTCGAGGAAGTTACGACGGGATTAGGCAGAACAGGTAAATGGTTCGCGTATCAGCATTACGATGTAGAGCCGGACATTATGACAATGGCAAAGGCGCTCGGCGGCGGCGTTGCAATAGGTGCTATGATGGCCACCGAAGAAGTTGCGGCTTCGTTAGTACCTGGCAAACACGCTTCGACGTTCGGTGGCAATGCCTTGGTCTGCGCCGCCGGCGTGGCGGTAATAGAGGCAATAGAGCAAGAAAATCTTCTTCAAAACGCTGTTGACATCGGGCAACATATTAAAAACAAGCTCGAACAGTTGAAACAAAAGCATAGTATTATCGAAAGTGTTCGCAGCGTCGGACTGATGGTCGGAATCCAGTTGAGTACTTCGGGCGCTGAGATTGTGAACAAGTGCCTGGAAAAAGGTTTGCGGATTAACTGCACACAGGCCACTGTCCTTCGGTTTATGCCACCCATGATTGCCACGAAGGACCAGATTGACCAGGCTATCGAGATTTTTGATACTGTTTTAACAGAGGATGAATGATGAAAGATTTTTTATCCATAATAAATTGTCCTAAGGAATTACTAAAAGAGTTGTTGCGAATAAGCGCCAGGCTGAAGAGTTTGTACAAGGTCGGCGGCAGTGATTTGTGTCTTAAAGGTAGAACTTTAGTAATGCTTTTCGAGAAGCCGAGCCTGCGTACCAGAATAAGTTTTCAGGTTGCAATGACAGACCTTGGCGGTAGTGCCATATACGTTAAGCCCGAGGACATCGGCGGTATCGGTAAGCGCGAACCAATCAAAGATATTGCAAGAGTCATGAGCCGGTACGTTCACGGCATAATGGCGCGTACGTTCGAGCATAATACTGTCACCGAGCTGGCGAAGTACTCAACAGTGCCTGTAATAAATGCTCTCACGGACTGGTCACATCCCTGTCAGGCGATGGCTGATGTCCTTACTATCCGAGAACATCGCGAAGATATAGAAGGAACGAAAATTGCTTTTATCGGTGACGGCAATAACGTTGCCCGTTCGCTTGCCTTTGCCTGTGCAAAGCTTGGTATGAAAATGGTTGTTGCCTCGCCGTCCGGTTACGAGCTTGATGACGATACAATTAAAAAGGCAAACGATATTTCAGCCGATTGTGTCCGGCAAACAAACGACCCCGGCACTGCTGTTCTTGATGCAGATATTATATACACCGATACCTGGGTGAGTATGGGACAGGAAGATGAAAAGAAAAAACGCCAGGCGGATTTTGCAGGTTTTCAGGTAAACGCTGAATTGGTCAAATCAGCACCGGCTCATGTCAAGATAATGCACTGCCTGCCGGCTTATCGCGATTTTGAAATCACTGATGAAGTGGTTGAGTTGCCCAACTCGATTATTTTCGACCAGTCTGAAAATCGTCTGCACTTCCAGCGTGCCCTGTTGAAAAAACTCTTAAGTCCACATTAATACGAAATTGATGAAACATAAAATTCTCGTTGCAACTACCAATCCCGGCAAGATTGCAGAGCTGAAAACTATGCTCACGCTTGATGTTGAGTTGTTTGGCTTGTCGGATTTCGATAACATCGCCGAAGTCGAAGAAGATGGTTCGACTTTTGCCGAGAACGCGCGCAAGAAAGCTCTCGGTTATGCTCAGGCGACCGGCCTGTGGACAATTGCAGACGATTCCGGTTTGGTTGTTGATGCGCTCGATGGTGCGCCTGGTGTTAAGTCCGCGCGATTCTCAGGCGACAAGTTGAAAGGTGATGAAAGAACTTTAATCGACCATAGAAATATTGCTGAAGTTCTGGAACTTCTTAAAGACACTCCCGAAGAAAAAAGAACAGCGAGGTTCGTTTGCAGTTTGTGTTTAGCAAGCGCCGAAAAAGTCTTAATTGAGACCGAGGGAACGCTTGAAGGTCTTATAACCGATAGAGAAATAGGTAAAAACGGTTTTGGATACGACCCGGTTTTTTTTGTACCTCATTTAAATAAAACCGTAGGTCAATTAACTGCTGAAGAAAAAAACGCAATCTCACACCGCGGCAATGCAATCAGAAAATTAATGCCGATGCTTGGAAAACTTTTCAATAGCTAAAAGAAAATTATTTTCCTCATTATAAGCACTCAAATGACCTTTTTAATTACCTCGATTACAAAAATTGATTTCGATAGTTATAGTTTATTTAACTTTAAACACGATGTAAACAAAGAGCGTCTTATAGAATTTTTACTCGAATAAAACAAAAAGCACGCTGTAATAAAAAAATTAAAAAACGAATTTAACAAGGAATTTTTCTGTTGATATTCTTGTATAAGGTTTATATTTGTTCGTTTTTTTCAATATCATTTATAAAATCGCCGATAACGAATGCGTAACGACTGAACCACAACGGCACATTTGAGGTATGTTTTTGTATTTGATACCGGCAAATTGGTGTTCCGTTGAAAAAATAAGTATTTTTTATGAC
>JASFMF010000409.1:0-3146 GCA_050117705.1 Phycisphaerales bacterium | reverse complement strand
ATTCAGGGAGAACTGCTGCATAATAGACCGTATATTCCTCACTCGTACCGGCGTTAAACTGAGCCCCCGTCCTGTCGAATGCTTCATTGACCTCAAGAGCACTAAGCTTTTCAGTACCTTTAAACAGCATATGTTCAAGAAAATGTGAAACTCCGCTTATTTTTTCTGTCTCGTCACGAGAGCCGGTCCTAACGAAAAAACCAACCGCTGCAGATTTGGCAGACTTGTTAATTTCGCCAATGATGTCTAAGCCGTTAGCTAATTGTTTTCGTTTGAATTCCATCCTCTCTCCTACTTTACAACTACCTGCTTAGGGCCTATTGTGACGATTGCAAAATCTTTGAATTTATTACTTCTTAAAAATTCTAAAACCGAATCGACGCTGGTCTGCTCGATTTTACCTTTAATTTCATCCAGGCTACGAACTCTGCCTAACATATAATAATCGCTTGCAATGGCGCCAGCCCGGCTGCTGGACGATTCACTGCTTAGAATCAGCGAACTTTTCAGCCCTACCTTGGCCCTCTGGATTTCTTCTTCACTGATTCCATCGCTTAGCTTGTTGAACTGCTCGATTATAACATCAAGTGTTTCCTGAGCCTTATCAGGCGTCGTGCCTGCATAACACATTATACCAGCTGCATTTTTTAAGTTATGATAGCGCGCTCCGATTGCATAGCACAACCCCCGTGCTTCTCTTACTTCTGTAAACAACCTTGCGCTCATACCACCCGAAAGAACTGATACCGCCACTCTGGCGTTATAGTAATCCTCATCGACTGGCTTAACGGTATCCGTCATCAGACCAATATGTACCTGCGCACCGTCATTACGTAAATGAGTATATCCACCGGTACCGGGATTTATTTTTACAGGCTCAATTGTTATTTGTTGCTCAATATCAAATAAACTTTCTATCTGCTGACAAACAGCATCGAAGTCGTATTTACCCGCAACCGCAAAGATAGTCTGCGAAAGATTGAATTTATCCTTTATAATCTGTTTTACTGTTTGAGCAGTCAAAGCCTTCAATTCCGAGACTTCCCCCATAGGACTACGTCCCAAAGGACTCGGATAAAATTGTTCTCGCAACTTGAGCATAACTTTCTGTCGAGGGTTGTCATCCAGCGATAATAATCCATCAATAGCTAATTGCCTGGCTAATTCAAACTGGTCTTTTTTTAAACTGGCTTTAAGAATCATATCTGCATACAAATCCAAAGCCTGCGATAAGTTGCCGGCCTCAAGAGCCGCCCCAATAGTTATATGTGAGCTACCAACCGAACGGCTGCGCGCCAATCCCAGTCCATCAAGTGCATCGCTTAACTGTCTGCTGTCTCTATCACCGGCACCTCTGAAAATCCAGTCGGCAATGACCCCTCCCGCCCCACAGCAACCATCCGGCAGCGTAGCGGCACCGGCCGGGAGCATAAAACCAAAGGCTGCTGATGCTACTTCTTCCATTGGCTCACCAAGCAGCACCATTCCATTTTTTAAGATGTGTTTATCAATTGTTTCTGTCATAAGTCAGTTTTTTCATAAATTAAGGAATTCTGTAAAACGAGGCCGGATTGTACCAGTAAACAAAAACCTTTTCAACCGCGAAATTAAAACATAATCTTTCTGCATTCAAAAGCATATAGAACAGGCCAAGCTTTAGATATCAGACCCAAAATTTATATGAAATTGGCACTAACAGGTAAAATAAGAAGCTTTAAATGAACAGTTGAAAATTTAAATGCTATATGCTATACGCTAAACGCCATGGATAAACTATACGGTTTAATATTCGATGTTGATGGAGTAATTGCCGACACTGAAGCTGCCAATGTAAAAGCTTCTGTCAGAGTCTTTAAGGATTTGTTCGGTGTTGAGGGTGTTGTACGTAAAGATTTCGAGGCGGGGCTTGGCCGAGGGGCTGAAGAATACGTTAGAGCAGCCGCAATAGTCCACGGGCTGGAACTAACAGATGAACAGCTTAAAAAAGCAACACAACTGCGCCAGGAATACTTCCTCAAGACTCTAAGTGAAGAACCTTTGCCCCCCTTCCCGGGCGTTCTGGAACTGATGAACAAAGCGATGCAAAGAGATGATTTTCGTCTTGCCATCGCCACATCGGGAACGCTCGAAAAATCCCGTGCTGTTCTGGAATCTGCAAAAATCCCATACCAAAAGATGATCTATATTAACGGCAATGATGTTAAGAACAAAAAACCGGATCCCGAACTTTTTTTACTGGCTGCCGAGCGTATGGGTATTAAGCCTGAAAATTGCGTGGTGCTGGAAGACGCCCCCAACGGCGTACAGGCGGCAAAAGCGGCCGGTGCCAAATGTATCGCCGTTACAAATTCCACAACCGCAGCCAATCTTAAAAAAGCAGATTTTATCTGTGATTCACTCGAACAGATAAATCTCGATATGATAATTAAATTGATAGATAAGAAAATTTAGTTTCCGGATAAGTCTGTCACATTCGAAGAAGGCAGCTTTTCCTTTATTATCTCCGCCGCCAGATTAACCCATTTCCTGCATTCATCAAGCACAACGCTGTCACTGCTTGCTACGACAGCATCTGTTTTTTTCAATTCTGCATCAGGGTTTAATAAAAGGTCAATTTCCCAGTTCCAGTTATTTTCCTCAGCCAGCTCGCCTATAAGCTTTTTCAATCGGCCGCTGTTGGACACGGGCCTGTCCAGCAGCCATAGAGCTTTTGCTATACCTGTATTCTGCAGAAACTTTCCTATAAGCTGGACAGCCGGTATTGTTTCGTCAACTTTGCGGTATGTGCCATGTATGCTTGCCAAATCCCGGAAACAACCATCGCGTCCCCTAAAAATAATGCCCCCACTCATCGCTGCTTCAACAGTTATCAATACATTGTAACCGTCGATAGCAATAGATTGGTCTTTAAGATTATCCAGAGAGACACATCGCTTTTTTCTTGACTCAAGCTGCTGGTCCGAGCAGGCGCTACGCATAACAGCCAGCCTTTGCCTCTGGGTAAGCAGGAATTTATCACCGACTAATTTTAACGCTCCTTTTTCAGCATAACCCATAGTCAGTAAAAGCGAAAAATCGCTGAGAGCCGAACGTAAATCCGGAATCACACCGGGAGCAAACAGCTTTTCATCATCCGGATGTGGGCC
>JASFMF010000408.1:0-3146 GCA_050117705.1 Phycisphaerales bacterium | reverse complement strand
AAAAATTCGGTAACAAAACAGTTTCGATACAAGAGATAACCGACGAAATTGTCAGCCAAAAACTTGCTACAAGTGGTAAGGTACGTAAAATTGATTCTTTGATAAATGAGCTCGCATTGCATCGAAATAAAGGAAAGACAATAGTCTTCACCAACGGCTGTTTTGACGTGATACACAGGGGACACATCGAATATCTCGGGCTTTGCAAGTCACAGGGTGATTTAGTTGTCGTTGGACTCAACAGCGACAGCTCGGTGAAAACAATTAAAGGGCCCAAACGACCAATCAATAATCAGGACGACAGGGCTGTAGTTTTAGCAGCGCTGGAAATGGTCGATTATATCACAATATTCGATGAGCCGGACCCGCTGAATTTAATCAAGAAAGTAAAACCGGATATATTGGTCAAAGGTGAGGATTGGTCGGACAAAGGCGTTATAGGCCGCGAATTTGTCGAGTCTCGTGGTGGCAAGGTTGTTCTTGCACCGCTTGTTGAAGATAAAAGCTCAACGGCAACTATCGAAAAAATGAAATCATTGCAGGCGAAATCCTGATGGACGAAGATATCAGAAAAAATATTATCGAAGCTATTGAAACGCACAAGAAAATGACCGCTGAATTCGAGGAAAGTAGCATAGAAATAATCGTAGCAATTGCAGAGGCAATAACAAAAACATTAAAACAAGATGGCACAGTCTATCTCTGTGGCAATGGCGGCTCAGCAGCGGATGCACAACATATAGCCGGTGAATTTGTAGGCAGATTCAGAAGAGAGCGAACAGCATTAGCCGCCGTGGCACTATCTACCGATACCTCTATCATTACATCAATTGCCAATGATTATTCCTATGAGAAAATCTTCGCACGACAGGTGGAAGCGTTAGTTAGAGAAAATGATATCCTATGGGCATTTTCGACCAGTGGCAGCTCTGCAAATATAATCGCGGCCGTCCAAACAGCGAAGGAAAAAGGTGCAAACATCATTGCTTTTACAGGCAGGACCAACAGTAAGCTCGAGCAAATCTCCAACCTTTGCTTTTGCGCTAACGCAGACTCTACCGCACGCAGCCAGGAGATTCATCAGCTCGCTTACCATATAATTTGTGACCTTGTAGAACAAAGTTTCACTAAAAGTTAAGGAAAACTTTAGTAAATATGTCTGATAAAGCTATATTCTTAGACCGTGATGATACGCTAATTGAAGACCCGGGGTATATCAATAATCCCGAGCAGGTAAAGCTACTGGATGGTGTTGCTGAGGCGCTCATAGAGCTTAAAGCACTCGGATACAAACTGGTTGTTGTCACTAATCAATCGGCCGTCGCGCGCGGTATCGTTACAGAGAAAGTACTTGGCGAGATTCATAATCGCCTCACACAACAGTTAGCAGAACAAAACGCCTTCTTAGACGGGATTTATTACTGTCCTTTTCATCCGGATGGAACTGTCGGCAAATATCGCAAGAAAAGTAACCTAAGAAAACCGAATCCGGGAATGCTGCTTAAGGCCGCCAAGGAGATGGCTATCGACCTTGAACAATCCTGGTGTGTAGGCAACAGCATCCGCGACATAGAAGCGGGCTTACGAGCCGGTTGTAAAACAATATTAATAGACCTGCCTTCACGTCAACAGCAGCTCAAGCCCGGCCAGCCGAGACCGGACCACAAGGCGGTAAATATGAAGGAGGTGGCAAATATAATAAAAAAGTACTACCGTTCGCATATTACCGAGAAAGCAGAAGCTTCTTCCGAACAACCGGACAAATCAGAAACAGTTCCACAAGTCGATGAACAGATTTCCGAAGAAGTTGAACCGGAACTGCAAGCAAACGAACAGATTACAGAAGTTACTGAACCGATTCCACAAAACGATGAAGAACTAAATCAATCAACACCGAATGAACCACAACCAGAACTTACAGAACAAAACATCAACGGTGACAGAACCGAACAGATGCTGAACAACATTCTTGTACAACTGAAAAAAATGCATCGCACTGATATGTTCAGTGAATTTTCTGTAATGAGACTTATGGCCGGTATTATACAAATCCTTGCTCTGTTTTGCCTGTTAATAACAGTATGGTTTCTGATAAGTCCCAACAGGCAGGATAGCTCGGTTTTCATCGCTCTCGGTTTCGCTATCGTTCTACAGCTTATGTCATTGACTTTTTACATTATGCACGGGCGAAAATAGCAATGTGCAAAGCAAATCCCGAATCACAAATCACAAAAGAAGATATTTTAGTCTGGCTACCCTCTCCAATGGGTGACGCAATTCTTTGCACGCCGGCCTTGCGGGCTATTCGTAAGTACTTCAAATCCGGTAAAATCACCTTTTTCGCCAATCCTGTAGCTCGCCAAATCCTCTCACCTTGTAATTTCAACGACGAATGGCTGGAACAAAAGAGTAATAATCCCTTTACAATTTCTAAGCAGCTTAAAAAACATAAATTCACACATGCAATTCTTTTCAAAAACTCATTCGCTTCGGCACTGGCAGTTTTTTTAGCAAGGATACCTACTCGCATTGGTTACGTTCGCGAAGGCCGCGGTTTTCTACTTACCGACAAACTTTATCCGGCAAAACTGCCTGGCGGCAAATTCAAACCAATTTCTATGGTTGACTATTATCTCGCAATAGCATCATGGTTAGGCTGCGAGACAAACAACAGAAACCTTGAACTATCCATCAGCTCTGAAGATGAACAATGCCTCTGTGGCAAATTACCGCAAGTTCTGGATTTAGATGGACCGCTTGTCGTTCTTGTACCGGGTGGCGCTTTTGGGCCGAGTAAATGCTGGCCAAGTGAAAGATTCGCCCAAACAGCCGACCGGCTGATTACAAATTATAATGCAAAAGTTATTATATCCATCGGCCCCGAAGATTCTGAAAGACAAATTGCCACAGAAATCTGCAACTTAAGCAAAAATAAGCTTATCAACCTGGCAGATACACCAATAAGCCTCGGTGAACTAAAGGCACTAATTTCCATCGCAGACATGGTAATAAGTAATGACACAGGCCCCAGACATATTGCCATAGCTCTAAAACTAAAGCTCGTCACTCTTTTCGGGCCGAACAATCCGGCATGGACAAATACAGGCTATGAAAACGAAATTCAAATAATAGCCGATGTTCAGTGT
>JASFMF010000407.1:0-3154 GCA_050117705.1 Phycisphaerales bacterium | reverse complement strand
AAGCAGAGCCTGCTCGATACAAAAACTACCGATTATACCCAGGAGATGCTCTCGGAGACATCGTTAAAAAAGACAGGGTTATTTGATAGTAATAAGGTATTAAAACTGCTCCGGAAAATTCGAGCAACGGATTATCCGGGCGAGGTCGATAGTATGGCCCTTGTGGGCATTCTATCCTCACAATTAGTTTATCATCAATTTGTGGAGAATTTTTCTCCCGGGTGTGGTGTTCACGATCTGGAAAATCTTGTGATAGATCAACGAACGAAGGCTTTTCGATATGCAAATTGAAACGTCACAAAAGGAGGGATCAAAAATATGAATCAAGTCGAATTCGATCCAACTTTAGTGCATGAGTGGCTTCGACGTTCCGCTAAGCGTTTTCCGGATAAAGAAGCTCTTATATGCGGACGGCAGAGATGGACTTATGAAGCTCTTAACCAACTTTCAGACCACTTGGCTGCTGTTTTACAGGATTTAGGAGTTCGTCGGCAGGACAGGGTTATTGTGCTTCTGGACAATTCCTCTGAAACCGTAATTTCATTATATGGTATTCTCAAAGCTGGCGGTGTCTTTGTTATACTGTCTGGTTCGATGAAGGGAGCCAAACTGAGATATATTATGGAAAATGCTAACGCTGGCGTTTTGATTACGCATACAAGCAAATCCAAAATTGTCAGCGTTGAGTTAGACCAAATCCGACGAGATCTTAAAGTAATTTGGGTTGGTCCGACAAACCAAATACCCAAAGAATGTGCACAATTTTCTCTGAGTTGGCATGAAATATTTTCGAGATGTAATAAAGAAGCCGGAGATGATCAAAAGAAAGCCCGGCAGCCTGTTTGTATTGATGTAGATTTGGCAGGGCTTATTTATACCTCAAGTTCTACAGGTGATCCAAAAGGAGTTATGTCGACACACCATAATATAATTTCAGCAGCTCGGAGTATTATTAAGTATATTGGGAACGAACAAGACGATGTCATACTTAATGCGCTGCCGCTATCCTTCGATTATGGATTGTATCAAGTTATTATGGCCGTCATGTTCGGAGGGTGTATGGTGCTGGAGCAGTCGTTCATCTACCTTCACAACATCATGATGCGTATCGCGGAAGAGAGGATAACCGGATTTCCTATTGTACCATCGATGGTAGCCATGTTGCTCAAAATGCAGGATCTAAGTAAATACAATCTCAGTTCCCTGCGGTATATCACAAATACTGGTGCAGCATTGCCGGTCCAGCATATTCACAACCTTCAACAACTCTTGCCACACACTAAGATATTCTCGATGTTCGGCTTGACAGAGTGCAAGCGTGTCAGCTACCTTGAGCCGGGGGAGCTGGACAAGAGGCCCGGGTCGGTTGGAAAAGCTATGCCGAACTGTGAGGTTCTCGTCGTGGATGAAGATGGAAAAGAAGTAGGTTCTGGGGAGATTGGGGAACTTATAATCAGAGGCTCCAATGTCATGCAAGGCTACTGGGGTGATCCTCAAATGACTTCCAAGGTTTACCATCCGGGTATCTATCCGGCCTCAAGGTGGTTATATTCGGGTGACTATTTCAAAAAAGATAAAGATGGATTTCTGTATTTCCTGGCCAGAAAGGATGATATGATCAAGACAAGGGGGGAACGTGTCAGCCCCAAGGAGGTGGAAAACGTTATATGTGAATTGGAAGGGATTGTAGAGGCGGTGGTAGTTGGTATACCTGATGAGATTCTCGGTCAGGCTGTTAAAGCCTTTATAGTACCTGCTCCAACGGCTCAACTTACCGAAAAGCAGGTAATGAGACACTGCGCTGCAAATATGGAAACCGTGATGGTTCCAAGATATGTCGAATTCATAGATGAACTACCTAAAACAATAAATGGTAAGGTTGACAAAAAACAGTTGGAGAGCATGGAGGTTAAACAGATATGACTGTCGAAACATCATTCTTTGCAGAGGTGCTAAAGCTGCATTGCGCCAGAGAAGTACTAAAGATAACGAACAAACTTCGTGAGGTAGTTTTGAAGCGATTTAAAAAGCGAGGTGTAGTAGTTGCCTTGTCTGGCGGTATTGACAGCAGTGTAGTAGGTGCCCTTTGTGTTCGTGCGCTGGGTAAAGATCGTGTTTTTGGTCTTTTGATGCCTGAGAAGGACTCCGGCCCGGAAACTCATGAGTTGAGCCGGCTTATCGTAGACCACCTGGAAATAAAAGCAGTTTGTGAAGACATCACGGTTATTTTAGAGGCTCTGCAATGTTATCAGCGACGCGATGATGCAATAAGGAGAGTGGTGCCGGAATACGGCCCTGGCTTCAAATGCAAGATTGTACTGCCTAACGTTTTAGATGATGACAGGTATAGGTTTTTTTCGGTAGTGGTTCAATCTCCTGATGGTAAACAGAAAAAAGTCAGATTGACACCGAGTGCTTATCTGGAGATTGTGGCTGCTACCAATTTCAAACAACGTGTACGTAAGATGCTGGAATATTACCATGCCGACCGACTCAACTACGCTGTTGTCGGGACACCGAATCGACAGGAGTATACCCAGGGTTTTTTCGTCAAGCTTGGTGATGGTGCCGCTGATATCAAACCCATTGCGCATCTTTATAAAACACAGGTCTATCAGATGGCGGAATTTCTTGGTATACCGGATGCGATCCGTAAACGCCCGCCTACGACCGATACCTATTCAATGCCGCAAAGCCAGGAAGAGTTCTATTTTTCTGTTCCTTACGACAAAATGGATTTGTGTTTGTACGGAAAGAACCACGGAGTCCTGCCCGAAGAGGTTGCACCTGCGGTCGGAATGACAGCCCGGCAGGTTAAGCGTGTCTATCGTGATATTGATGCCAAGCGAAAGGCCACGTGCTATCTTCATACACATTCCCTGCTGATCGATAAGATCGAGGAGATCTCATTGTGATTAATCATTTAAGCTAATCGAGAAAATGATTTGTATGTATAATACTCCCGGATTTTTAGACCAGTAGATACGGGCCTCTTTTATCAGAGCGCTTAAGGATGAACAGGCATTTTCTTCTCAGGCCTGATTGATAATGTTCACATTTACAACCGAGTAGTGTTCTCATAGAACTAAAAATAAACAACCGGGATCGTTAAGTGGTTCGATGCTTCCACGAAGTTCCTTCGAAAACCACTTTA
>JASFMF010000406.1:0-3159 GCA_050117705.1 Phycisphaerales bacterium | reverse complement strand
AAATTCTAAGATACGAATAAAACCGAAATCACAAAATGAAAAGCGTAAAACCAAAATTTCAAATTCATAATTTGGATATTGAGTCGTTTCATTATGTATAAAATTATTCTTGCACTCAGGTTTTTGCTTAAACGGCGCATAACATATTTTGCGGTGCTTTCAGTAGCACTGTGTGTTTTTATTGTCGTTGTTGTAATGACCGTAATGACAGGTCTGGTCAATAATTTCAAGGACAAGAACCACAGCTTTGTGGGAGATTGCATAGTCGGAACCGAATCATTGGTAGGTTTTGCATATTACGAGGATTTTGTTGACATTCTGGAACAACAAAACGATTTTGTCCTGGCCGTCTCGCCTGTGATTAAAAATTATGCCCTGATAAATATCAGAAGCACAGAACATAACTTCGCCCTTGAGCTGCTCGGTATCGACCCCATTAAGCACAGCCTTGTAACAAATTTTGCAGAAACAATATATTATCATAAAGGCAATGTTTCCACAGTATTCCAGCCCGCCTACGACCCCAACCTCCCGGGGTGTGTCTTAGGAATCGATCGCGCCCTTAAGCGCGATTCAAGCGGTAATTATTCCCACCACTCAGGCGCCGCCCAGACTGATTATTCGATAAGCTGTTTCCCTCTAACTGCAAGAGGCGCTTTATCTAAAGCCAGCACCGGCCTGGTGAAGACAAAAACATTCTACTTTTGCGATACATCACAAAGCGGCCTGGCTCATGTAGATTACTCGACAATTTACATGCCTTTCGAGTGGGCACAGCGGCTTTGCGGTATGGACGGGGCCACAAAAAGGATCAGTGCAATTTACATCAAATTCAAACCGAATGTCAAACTTCAGGAAGGCTGCGAAAAAGTTGCGTCGCTGTGGAACAAATACAAAGAAGAAAAGGCAAACGAAAAACAGGCATATCTGCTGGACACGGTCAACATACAAAGCTGGAAAATTTACAGACGTTCGGTAATCGCACCGATGGAGCAGGAACAGGCGCTGATGAGTGTTATGTTCGCCTTTGTGGGAATCACGACCGTTTTCATTGTCTTTGTCACGTTCTACATGATTATCAGCCATAAGAGTAAAGATATAGGAATATTGAAAAGCATCGGTGTGTCAAATTTAGATATCTTCGAATTATTTTCCGGCTTCGCATTCTTAGTTGGCCTCGTAGGCTCCGTCACAGGTATATTCGGCGGGTGGGTATTTTTGAAGAAAATAAATCAAATAGAACACTGGCTGTTCGAACATTTTCAGTTTCAACTGTGGGACAGGACAATTTATGCGATAGGCGATATACCAAATGAAATGAATCCAAAGGTACTTGGGGTAATCGCCATTTCGGCAATTATCGCCTGTTTTGTCGGAGCGTTGTTGCCGAGCCGACAGGCGGCAAAATCGGCCCCGATAGAAATTTTACAGGTGAACCAGCTCTAATTGACAAAAAATAAACAGCTTTATAATCTGTCCTTTAAAGCAGATTAACTATTGATTATTATGGAGTGTTTCGTAATTGTAAATAAAACTTTGCAAGGGTAGTATCAGTAATTATATGAGTAAAGACGATTACATATTAAAGGCCGAAGGGCTTTATAAGTCTTACCGGATGGGCACAGCCAGTGTTAAGGTGCTCAAAGGCGCCAATCTGGCCGTTGAGAAGGGCGAATTCGTAGCAATAATCGGGGCCTCCGGCAGCGGTAAAAGTACGCTTTTGCACATATTGGGTGCACTTGACAAACCGGATAAAGGGGTCGTTAAGTTCGAGGGCCGTGACCTGGGACGTCACAGCAGCGAAGAAATGAACAGGTTCCGCAATAAAATGGTCGGATTCGTATTTCAGTTTTATCATCTATTGGACGAATTAAGTGTGTTGGAAAACGTTTTCCTTCCAGAAATGGCCGGTACCAGCATATTAGGCTGGTTCGGATGCCGCAAAAGGGCGAAAAACCGAGCCAGAGAGCTGCTTGAGCAGCTTGGATTGTCCGAACGGAGTAAGCATAAGCCGTATCAGCTATCCGGCGGAGAAAGACAGAGAGTGGCTATCGGCAGGGCGTTGATGAATGAGCCAAGGCTGCTTTTGGCGGACGAGCCAACAGGAAACCTTGACTCTGCGACAGGAAATGGTATCTTAGATATTCTCGAAAGGTTGAACAAAGCCGGCCAAACAATAGTAATGGTAACGCACAACGAAAGAATAGCACAAAAAGCTAAACGAATAGTAACATTGGCCGACGGCAAAATAGAGGATTAGGGTGAAGCAAATATACAATACACGAGGTTTTTATGGCACTTAAAATCTGGATTGACGGCGAACTCATTGACGAAAAAAACGCAAAAATATCCGTCTTCGACCACGGACTGCTTTACGGCGACGGCGTCTTCGAGGGCATTCGTGTCTATAATAGCAAGGTATTCGAGCAGGAGGCCCACATCAGGCGGCTTTACGACTCAGCCAAAGGCATCCGGCTTGAGATCGCGATGAGTAAAGGCGAGCTTATCGACGCAATCGAAAAAACTGTCGAAGCGAACGGTATTAGTGATGGTTATATCCGATTGGTCATTACCCGTGGAACAGGAACTTTGGGCCTAAATCCTTTCATCTGTAAAAACAGCAGGATAATTATTATAGCCGACCACATTCAGCTATACCCTGAGGAACTCTATGAAAAAGGGATGAAAATAATCAGTGCAACCACGGTTCGCAATCATCCTCTGGCGATTCCGCCTCAGGTCAAGAGTCTGAACTATCTTAATAACATCCTGGCCAAGATTGAGGCGCTCGACAATAACGTACCCGAAGCTATTATGTACAACCACGAAGGATACGTAGCCGAAGCAACCGGCGACAATGTTTTTATTGTCAGAGACGGTGTGATTTATACGCCGCCGGCTGAGGCGGGCTCGTTGGGAGGTATAACACGAAGCGTCGTCATCAGGTTGGCCAAAGAAGAAAACCTCGAGGTCATTGAGAAGAATCTTACAAGATTTGATTTGTACGTCTGCGATGAATTTTTCATCACAGGAACTGCTGCTGAGGTTATCGGCATTGTCGAGATTGACGGCAGGATTATCGGCGACGGTAAGCCCGGGCCTATCACAAAATTGCTCAGACAAAAGTTCTTCGAATATGCTCACGGAAAGGGATAATAA
>JASFMF010000405.1:0-3159 GCA_050117705.1 Phycisphaerales bacterium | reverse complement strand
TCTAAAAACCAGAATATTTTTTTTACTGTATTTGAGACTGCCGCATCCAGGTATATTTTTTGGTGTTGTAATGGTATGCCTTTTCTCATTATGTAAGTACATTCCTCTTTCGGAAAATTTATAACCGGAGGTTTGCCTGAAACCATGATTTTTGATTCCGGATCCATTTCAGGTATTTCCGGTACAGGTATGTTATTTCTCTTCATCCAGGTTGCGACTTCGGGAGGATAAACTTCATAAGTCTTCTTTAAATAATCTTTCCCATCGAGGTCCAGTTTTGTTAGCCTGTATCCTGTTTTATTATCTACATAAATTGCTTTATGCATTTTACACTCTTTTTCGGGAGAAATACCCGGAATATATAATTCTTTTCCTACAGCCGAGCAATTTTTATTCGGAGGTTTCCCGCTTAGCATGCAAATTTCCCTTTCTTTTACTTTTTCAGGTTTTTCAAACCATATCCTGTCTTCTTCTTTTATAATGCTTCTTAATATGTCAAAAAGGATAGGAGCTGCAACTTTAGAACCGACTAATTCCGGCGCTCCGCTGCCGTTAAAATTTCCGGCCCAGACTCCAATTGTATAGTTTCGCGTATAACCTACACTCCAGGAGTCTCTATGTCCATAGGATGTTCCCGTCTTCCACGCAATTTTTGGCATATCGCGGGTGTATTCCCAGTAATCCGGAAGATCCGGCCTTGTTAATTCGGAAAGCATTTCTGAAATTATGAAAGCGGTCTCTTCTGAGAAAATTTCTTTCTTTAGAAAATTATCGTCTCCTTTTATAAAACTATATTTGCGATAAATGCCTCTGTTCGCAAAAGTTGAGTAAAGATTGGTGAGTTCGAGGAGTTTTACTTCACAGCCTCCCAGTATCAAAGGAAGGCCGTAATCTTTATTTTCCGAATTAATTGTGGAAAGCCCGCAGCTGCTCAGGAAGAACGAAAAAATTTTCGGGTTTATTTCTGCAAGGAGATTTACAGCGGGAACGTTCATTGAACGACTCAGTGCTTCCCTTACGCTTACCATTCCATGATACTCCCCATCGTAGTTTTCGGGACAGTATTCACCGTAATTGACGGGAACGTCTATTATTCTTGTTTCCGGTGTTATAAGCCCTTTGTCCATTGCGAGAGCGTAGAGAATCGGTTTTAGTGTGGAACCCGGTGAACGGGGCGAGTTTGTGCCGTTTACCTGGCCGTTGTTAGCCTTATCCCAGAAAGAATAGGAGCCCACCATCCCTAAAATTTCCCGGTTTCTATTCTCGATTACGACAATCGACCCGTTAGTGATTCCCATTGTCCTCCATTTGAAAAGATGTTTCCTTAGAATTTCTTCTGCCTTTTTCTGTATATCGAGGTCGAGAGATGTTATAACTCTTTCTTCTTCTGTACATCTTTGTCGGACAAAATCTGTAAAGTGAGGAGACAAAAATGGCATGCCCGGATTTTTTATTTCGATTTTTTCTTTTCTTGCTTCTTGATACTCTTTCTCACTTATGGCTCCGTTTGTGAACATTCTTTTTAAGACAGCGTTCTTTTTTTTGTTAATCTCATCGATATTTCCGGAATTATTTAAGATTCCCGGAGAATTGGGAATAATCGCGAATGCGGCAGATTGAGATAGACTTAGCTGTGAAACGGGTTTATGGAAATAAAAATGGCTTGCGGTTCCGGCTCCTTCAACATTGCTTCCGTAAGGTAGTAGATTTATATACATTTCCAGGATTTCTTTTTTGGAATAAATGGTTTCGAGTTTTAGTGCGGTTAGAATTTCTATGAATTTAGAAGAGTACGTCCTATCTCTGTGTTTCATCATTCGCGCGACCTGCATCGTTATGGTAGACCCGCCCGATACAATCTTATCATGCTTGAGATTCAGATAAAATGCCCTTAAGAGCGAGTAAGGATTTATTCCGACGTGATAGTAGAAAGTCTTGTCTTCGATATTTATTAGAGTTTTTATAAGTTCCGGAGAAACTTCGTCGATTTTGACGGCAATTCTCCATTTGTCGTCGTATGATAAGAAAGTCCTTAAGAGCTCTCCTTCCCTTGAATAAACAGAAAGCGAAGAAGGTTTGAAAAGCTCCTGATTCCTTAATGGGATAAACAGGCTTATTAAGTATATTAAAAGCGGTATAGCGAAAATATATCTTAATTTCACTCGACGGCTATACCTCCGCTGTTTGCCACGGAAGACTTTGCGGGATCATACATAGCCTCTCCCGCTACCGGGGGAAGAATGAATTTTCCTTTTGTGACCGCACGAAGTAAGTAGTAGAAGGTGTACTCATTCCTGCGGGTAAGTCTGTGATAGTAAAGATTTATTCTGTCATCTCTTATGTCCATATATTCGGGAGTAAAATGTGCTCTTGTGTTAATCCATGGCAAAGCCGTCGAAGAACTAAGTCGCGGATTTTCAATTTCAAATCCTGCGGGGAGCATATCGGTAATTATTACATTCTCAAGATTATCGGTAAGAGCCTGCATTGTAATTTTGGCAATTACCAGGTCTCCCTGCTTAAATTTCATTTCTTTTGCGGGGGAACCGTTTCTGTCGAGATATCTCCTTCTTACGAGAAGCCCGGTATCGTATTCGTTAAAAGACCCGTCCTTCTTTACACCGCTGATTCTCCAGTAATAATAAGCCGTGCCTTTCCCTTCTATTGTAATTTGTACTTCTTTTCCTTCTATTCCTTCCCTCTGCATGCTAAAAGTCTTTCTGTTGAAAGAGGCGGCATGCTTGCCTCCGATGGATATTCTACCTTTATAATCGGCATCTTCGATGTTTCTAAGTGCTTTACCCAGAGCCATAAATCCGAAAGCCGTTTCCTGCGTCGAATAATATCTTCTTTTACTTAGATTGTCTATTATTTCCTTCGCGAGAACAGGTATCGAAGGGTGCGATGGATCGACTTCTGCCAGTATTTCAAGCATGATTGCGTTTGCTTTTGTTCCCGAGTTAAAGTTGCCACCGGTTTCTCTTCCTTCGCTGTTCGGCGCAATGTCGATGGGGATAATACTGTTCGCTTTAACCATGTCTCCCGTTAGGGCGAAAGCTCCTGCGAGTAAAAATTGTCCGTAATTAGAGATCTTTTCAAATCTTGCGTCCATAAGGTAGTTCATGCTGCTTTTGTCGGCTTTCCCCATAAGAGCTAATA
>JASFMF010000404.1:0-3160 GCA_050117705.1 Phycisphaerales bacterium | reverse complement strand
GTTATCAGGCAGTGTTGCAGGCTGGGACTACTTGCTTGGGATAATTCCAGACCGTGATTTGTATTGTCCATGATACGGCAATTACGAATTATGGCATTTGTTGCTGTGCCCTTAATTCCAATTGAGCCGGCGCGAATGGTCAAGCCTGCGATTTCACAAGCTTGGGAATTGTCTTGCAGTGTGACTGCAGGATTATCATTATTGCCTTGAATGATTGTGCTACCGATGTAAAAGGGATTATTAGGGTCTTCTGACCGCAAAGTAATATCTTTATCCATCAGATCAATACTTTCTTCATAAATCCCACAAGCCAGCACAATCTCATCGCCATTGTTGGCATAGTTGATTGCTGTCTGAATGGAACCGAACCGAAGACCGGTGGACAAATTCTCAATTGGGCCATCAGGTACTGGTAAGACCGCCCGGGCTTCGATCCAATAGCTTTCTGCATATTGCACGTTCCCCGGCCAGGGACCTCTGCGTGCAAAGAACAAATATTGACCATCCCGCGAGATATTGGGGGCAATGTCTTCGCGTGAACTATTTACCTTGGATCCCAGGTTGATGCGTGAGCTCCAGTTATCCTGGCCGTAATTTAGACGAATCCATAGGTCGTCACCGCCCATACCGCCCGGAGCGTCATACATGCTGGTGATAATATAACTTTCATCAGGAGCAACAATGACGTAAAAGCCGCGTATATACCCAAACCTGCTCGTAAGATTTTCCAAAGGTTGATATGCGCCGTTGATATGTTGGGCACGATACAGATAACTGGTATAAGTCGTGGGATTGGCCATGACTATATAGAATGTGCCGTCATTGGTTGCGGATAAATCCCATACATCGTAGTTAGATATTAGAGCAACCTGCAAATCTACAGGCTCTGTCCAGCCCTGCTCCGTACGCTGCATCTTCCAGATAGAATGATTTTGAATAAAGTACAGCGTTTTTCCGTCAGTGGAAAGAGTGCCGCCTCGTGGACTATAAAAAAAGCTGTATTCCGGCAGGGCGTGCACATCGGTAATAGGTATTAACTCAGTCCATTGACCTTCTTTAGCGTGCGCATACCAGAGCTGTTTCCCATCCCACACGTCATCCATTTCCTGAAATAATAATTCAAGCCCGTCAGGCGACCACACCACGTCCTGGTCATAACGGTCAGGCAGAGAGATTATACCCGGTGCAAAAACCTGGCTTTCCATCCCCGGCGAGGATTGGCCGAGATACGGACCTTCGAGGGCGATAGCCGAACCAATGCAGTGACAACAAACCACTATTAACGTTAAGCCGAATAAGCGACTTCTCATAAATTTCCTCCTGGTTAAAAAATGTTTGAAAAATTAAATTTATGTTCTGGCTTGAAGTTAATCCCGAAAAAAATTAAAAGAGTTCGAATATTCTTTAAAAAATGTTTATTTATAAAAATATCAATCGCTTTTAACGAGTTTGGGATTATATAAATGAGAAAGATGGGTGCTGTTAACAGTAAGACAACGCTGGAAGTGATACGTGCGGCTCAACAGGGTTGCCAGGAAAGCCTTTCAGGTTTGACTGAGGAGGCTAAGAGGAGGGTCTTTACATTATTATTCCGTATGACGCTCGACTTTCATCTGGCGGAAGATTTAACACAGGATGTAATAGTTGGTTTGGTTCAGTCTCTCAAAGAGCTGGACATACGTTCAGTAAAATCTTTCTGGGCATGGGTGTACAGGACGGCAATAGGTAAAATGCAACACCATTATCGCATTCAGGGCAAAAAACGTATCGAGCATAAAACCTCTTTAGATACTGAGTTTCTCAACAATGTTATAGAAGGCCATGAAGAAGGACCAGCCCGACGCTTGTTGAAGAAGGAGAGTTTTGAAAGTGTTTGGGCTGCTATGGACAATCTTAAAACTGAATATCGCAGTGTGTTGATACTCAGATGTATAGATGGTTTGCCCTATGCTCGAATAGCGCAGATATTAGGAGGCAGCCAAATTCGTGTCAGAATGCTGCACCAGCGTGCCAAAGGGGCATTGAGAAAACAGTTGGCCAGACATGGATTAAGTAAATCTGATTTCGCCGAGGCCCTGGCTTTGTTTGCTATGGTTACGGCGGTGTCTGCCAACAAGGTCAGTGCTACAACGCTTACGGCAGCAAAATCTTTCAATACCGTCCTGAAAATAGTATCTAAACAGGGTTCCGTTTTTAGAGTTACTGCAGCAGTCATTATAGGCAGTATATTTACCGCCGTTGTGATATTAAACACATCCCTTTTCGAACCTCATTTCGATGTTGTTTCATTCCCCATATTCGATAACTCATTAGGATTTCAGGTTTATGATTCTCCTACGAGTGGTTTTGTTAGTCAGGGTCCATATATATCAGCATACAATCCAGATGGGGACGGCTGGATTTGTTTTAATATTAGTAATCCAGCGGGGCCGGCAGTATCTATTGATTCGCCAGAGTCCAAGCCCGAAAGTCATATGCTTGTCCTGCCTAATAAAGCTTATATTGAGTACCCGCTTCCTGAGAATTTAATTGATACAACTGGTATTGATGTGGCCGTCATGCTTTTTGTTTGGAGAAAGCTTCCTCAAATTCTTTTCATAGATGTAGCAGGTAAACAATTTGAATTAAATCCGGAAACTTATACCGGTCGGTACCCACCGGGTTTTATAATCTTTGGCTTCGATATAACTGACGTTAAGAAACCCCTCAAAGCTGTTCGCATTACAAGTTTGGACAACGCAGGTCCGCATGGCGGCTGTGGTGTAGGTTCTCTCAGAATCTATACAGGAGAAAACAGAGAGCCATAGAGTTTTACAGTCATTGATGTCAGTTTTATCTGGCTGATGGAGATGTGAATACACCAAACTCGCGGATGGCGATTACATCCTCCTGCCCTTCGATACCTCCTGTAATTGTCAGTTTGATACATTGTGCAGAGACCGGCTCGAATATATCTGTATAAGGTGAGGCTATGGAACAAGCGGCCTGATTATCGGTTTTATCAACAACCGTCGAGTACTGATCGCACGGACACTCTGCTACCTGAATCAAATATTGATAGACAGAGCCATTAAGCCCGATGAGTGTCGCTTTGTCAATAGTGTAGGTTTGACCTAAATCTATCACCAGAGACTGTGGGACTCCTTCGGCCTGCCAACAG
>JASFMF010000403.1:0-3161 GCA_050117705.1 Phycisphaerales bacterium | reverse complement strand
CTTGATACAAATACTATTCTTTGGCCATCAGGTGACCAGGATGGACTATCATAGTAAAGAAGATTATTTGTCAAATTATTTTGCTCACTGCCGTCGGCGTTCATAACATAAATATCTCCTTCATATGAGTTAAACGCTATCTTTTGTCCATCCGGTGACCAGCAGGGATTTTCATAATACCTAGGATTATCGGTTAATTTTGTTTTTTCACTGCCATCTGCATTCATAACAGAGATATTGTAATTTGATTCAAAAACTATTTTTTGCCCGTCTGGTGACCAACAAGGATTTATATCATCTACATTATTATTTGTCAGTCTTATCCAACGGGCCGAATCCGGTTCACTTTCGTCGCACTCCGAAATGGTATTGTTTTCAATACAGCCGTTTCCCTGCATACAGATTGAAATGCAGTCAGGATTCAGTACACCGCATACTCTGACGCGGTCGCCGGCTTCAAAACTACCCAAATTATCCAGAAGATATAAACCACCCGTATCGGCTTGAAACAGTATGCATTCAACCCCCTGGATTAGTGTGCCGCAACTGTCGAAGTGGCCCGGGACGAGTGAGATTATCAGATCGTTTTTGATTGGATTGAAATTGGACTGTACGATAACTATCATGTGTTGGCCGGCCATTTCGTACTCATAGGGCATATCATCCAGCCATATGCCTGAAACCTCGAAATCCGGCGGAAGAAGGATATCGAAGAAGGCAGTGGTGGTTGCAAGGTATGATGGATAGTACTTGCCTGTGCCAAGTGCATAAAAGAAGATAAACTCGTTTGAACGTTGTATCAAGTCATGCTCGTATTCAACGTCGAAGACGGCACCCTGGATTGGGAAAGGGCCCTGCCATTCAATCATCGGTATTGTTGGCATTTCCGGCAGGATGGTTGGATACATTTGGTTGCTCCAGGTCCAGGGAAGCTCGATATTGTTAATGTCGACGTGAATGTTATTAGCATCGGGCGGTACCGGAAACAGTATTAAATTTACGTCTTCAGGGATATAATCGAAAAAAAATTCACCACTGAAGGTAGCACTAAGTCCTTTTGGAGGAGGGTTGATTTGGATTTGCATATCCTCAAAAGGCATGCTTACTTGGGGAGGTAAAACAATAGTATTAGCGGACGCCGGAGCTAAGGAGAGAAAAATAATTAATAAGATAACGGTTTGTTTCATTTGGAGTATCCTCCTATAAAATTTCCATTTCATAGAAATTGTACCAAAAAAAGACTTTAAATTCAAATAAAAGGGTGTTTGGCGTATTTTTCTGAATCGGGCGTGTTCTACTGATTTATCAGACTTATTTGCTGCGTTTTTGCTATTAAAGGTCGGCTCGTTTTTATGCCGATGATACTATGGCGGAAGGTGTTTTTTAGCATTGAGAAGCCATCGTTCATGCCTGCTGACCTGGGGTGAAAGCAGTGAGCAACGAGAAATTAAATATGCCCGCGATGTGTAAACAAACAGTCAGGAAATTAAGCCACACCTCTACGCTTCTTTGCAAAAGCAAGAGCAGTAGTGGTCCGGGTGTTGAGGGAGTTTCTGAAAATGAAGGTTTAGGGCGGAATCTCAGGAATTTTCTAAATTATCTTACTGTGGAGGCAGGTCTGTCCAATAATACTGTTTTAGCTTATGGACGCGATTTGAAAGGCTTTCTGGAGCACTGCAAGTCCTGCAATATCAGTCAGATTCAGCAAATAAAACCAGACCTTATCCAAAACTACATGCGAATTCTTACAAAGGACCAAAAGAGTGAAAGCTCGATTAAACGTGCTCTGGTTGCTATTAGAATGTTTCTGCGGTTCGCCAAACTTACCGGCCTTATCGAAGATGACCTGACGTCGATTCTTGAAGGCCCTAAACTTTGGCAGAAACTGCCCTGTGTCTGTAGCAAGAAACAGGTTATTGACCTTTTGAATGCTCCGGACCCCGATGAGCCTTTTTATCATCGCGACAAGGCAATGCTTGAGCTGCTCTATGCCACCGGCATACGTGCCAGCGAGATAGCGGGACTGAAGTGTTCGGATTTAAATCTCAAGATTGGTTATCTGCGCTGCTTAGGCAAAGGCGGCAGAGAACGAATAGTTCCAGTTGGAAAAGTAGCGATAGCGGCGATAAACGAATATCTGATAAATTTACGACCGGGGCTGATTAAGCCTTTCAGTGATGATTTTCTGTTGCTTAGCCGAACAGGCCGGCCTATGAGTCGTATTGAGATTTGGAGATTGGTTAAAAAATATGCGATTCGTGCTGGCATGCCCAGAAATTTAACCGTACATACGTTGAGGCATTGCTTTGCGACTCATTTGTTGTCTGGTGGGGCCGATTTGCGAAGCGTGCAGGAGATGCTCGGTCATGTTGATATAGCCACCACTCAGATATATACGCACGTTGACCAGGAAAGATTAAGAGAAATTCACAAAAAATTCCATCCAAGGTCGTGAATTGATTGTTGATTTTCAGTTACCAATTGCCGATTGGACTATAAGAGAGAAAAAAATGGAAATTGAGAATCAATTAACCTGGATATAGTTTGTGAGTTATGATAATATACGAAATTTGACAGGCTCAGTAAGAAGTAAGTCACTAATGAGCCAGTGGGGACGAGCTTCAAATGGGCAGAGTTGGGACGCCGCAAGGCGGAAACCAGGTAGTTTCCTCAAGGTCATCCGAATGAGCACGAAGAGGCTATATCTGACAATATTGATATTGGTAATAGGGTGTCAACAGGCTGGTATTGGCCAGAATGCACCTGTTTCACCACAGAATACTACGGCGACTGCATCACAAACCAAGCCTGATGAGCAGCTTGAAATCTTCAGGAATGCCCTGTTAACCGACCCCAACGAAGAAATCCGCATAAAAGCTGCAGGTGTAATGTTGGGTAGTGAAAATCCTTTGGCCAGGGAAATTCTTCTGGGAGTGCTCAGCCAGAAGAACAATAGTGCAGCTCGTATGGCTATTTGCAAGGTATTGATTCGTACGAGGGAATCACAGAGTTCGATACCAAATTTAGACGATTTTATCGCTCCTCTTTTAAACATCTTTGATACCGAGGTTGCTGCCGAGGCACGGTTGGCTGCAGAAGCGACATTACTTTTTGAGTATGATAAAATCGGGCCGCTAATCGAACAAGTAGTGACGGAGGCC
>JASFMF010000402.1:0-3162 GCA_050117705.1 Phycisphaerales bacterium | reverse complement strand
CACTTATCGAACAACTGATGGCAGTTGAGCGTCGTTCGCTCAATATATATGAAAATCGCAAAAGTACGTGGGAAGAAAGAAAAGATGCTCTAAGCACCCTGGAAAGCAAACTTAGCAGCTTAAGAAGCTCTGTACGAGCTCTTTCTGACGCCGACGAACTCCGTGCATTTTCAGTCGCATCCAGTGATACCGACAAATTAACTGCTGAAGCATCCTATAATGCTTTTGAAGGTAACCACACAGTCGCAATTAACCAGTTAGCCAATGCTGAGCGAAGCATCCACACAACTGGTAAAGAATACGCTGAGGACTATGTCGGTGCCGGCACTTTCATCTACTCGTACAACCATCAGGAAACAACTATAACGACTACCACCACCACAACGCTGGAAGATCTAGTCGGTTTAATTAATAACGATGCAAATAATCCAGGTGTCACAGCAAGCTTATTACACTATAATAATGCCTATCATCTGGTACTAAATGGCAATGAGGCGGGCACAAATTATAAAATATCAATCAATTCCAGCAGCACAGAAGTTTGGGAAGCCAACAACGAATTTACAAATGACAGCGAAAACGCAACACTAAATACAAATATTACAGACCTTGACCAATTCAGCGGAACACTTGAGGGAACCGAAGTTATCGAAATTACCGGCACAGACCGTAATGGTGTTGCCATAACTCCGGTAAATCTCAGCATCACAGATAATACCCGACTCGAACATCTTATCGGAGAGATTAACGATGCTTTTGATGGGATTGCCAAGGCTACCCTTAAAAATGGAAAAATTGTACTGACAGATAATACATTTGGCACGAGTGACCTTTCAATTACTTTGACTTACAATGCCAATGGCTCTGCAGCCACATTAACCTTACCCACAATGGACGTTTCGACAGAAGGTGGCTCAACAACAGCAGACCTTACAGATTTCGCCGCCTCAAATTTCATTGAAACGCAATCAGCTCAAGACTCAAAGATAAAAGTGGATGGATTTCCAGCAACTTCAGCAGTTGCAGAAGTGCAAACACTGACTCCAACTGTAGAAGCATCTGCAGGCACATTTACTTTGACTTATGACGGGCAAACAACTGCAGCTATTGACTTTGATGCTCCTCTAACAGGTATCGGTAGCATCCAGGAAGCATTAGAGGCCTTATCAAATGTTAACGCCGGCGACATATCAGTAGATGGCACAACATTGGACGTGGCTGGAGCCACAACATTTACATTCCTCAGTACCGCCGGCGATGTTGACATGATTTCAATCGACCCTACCAACCTCACCCCTTCGACTCGTTCGAATTACGTGATGGCCGAACAAACCAAAGGTCAGGATGGCTATATAAGCAGGAGTTCGAATACCGTAGATGATGTTATTCACGGTGTAGCACTGCATCTGCACGACATAACCGATGCCAGCGGAGAGGAGATAACTCTTACCAGAGATATCCAGTCGATAAAAAATAAATTAACCTCCATGGTTGATGACTACAACCTTGCCTTAGCTTATATCCAGGAAAAAACCGGTTACAATGACGTTTTAAAAACTGCCGGTGTCTTAATGGGCGATTATGTTGTTTCGAACATAAAGAACCAGATTCGCACGCCTTTTATCACCCAAACCAATGGATTTATCGAAGACGTTGATACATTCCTGACGCCAGGCCACATCGGTTTTGAGCTCGATAGAGATGGCACCTTAAGCCTCGATATGAATACCTTTGATGAAAAAATCGCAGAAAATTACATGGGAGTTCTTGCCTTAATCGGAGCAGATAAAACCGGTAGTAGTAACAGCAATACCATCGAATTTTACAGCGCCAGCAGTAACTATACTACAGCCGGCAGCTACGATGTTGAGGTTCAAGTGGTCAGCGGAGCAATTACCAGTGCTAAAATCAAACTTTCATCCGAATCCACCTATCGCGATGCAACATATACTGGCAATATCGTCATCGGTAACAGCACTTTCGATAATAACAGTAATCCCGTGTACCCGGAGAACGGACTTTCACTCAGCATCGATTTAACTCAAGACGGCACCTTCACTGCTACTGTCAATGTTAAGCAGGGTTTTACCGGTGCAGTAGAAGACGCACTGAATAATATGCTTAAGGTAACAACCGGTTCAATTCAAATTGACCAGAAACATGTGGACGAGCAAATAGAAATACTACAGGAAAAAATTGAACGCGAAGAAGAACGCCTTACTAAAAGAGAAGAAAGATTGATAGGCAAATATAGTCGCCTTGAGAAAACACTGGCTTTGTTGCAACAACAGATGGGTGCTTTAGGTATGTCTATTTCTTCCTAAAGGCCAAACTATTCTATAACTCATAATACAGCCATTCCTAAGGGGGGATTCTGAAACACTTTTTATGACATCTGAGAAGCTGCTTTTTTACGACGTAAACGATAAATCATTGCTAACACTTCGGCTACCGCCACAAACAAAGCATCAGGTATTGGATTGCCAGGTTCAACGGTTGAATATATCGTCCTCGCCAATTCGGGTCTTCTTATAATGGGTACACCATAAGCTCGTGCTATCTCTCTGATTTTCTCTGCCAAGTGGTCTGCCCCTTTAGCCACCATCACAGGTGCTTCCATCGTTTTAGCCTCATATCGCAACGCTACTGCTACATGTGTTGGATTGACAAGAACAACACTGGCTTTAGGTACTTCCTGTAAAATACGCTTCAAAGCCGCTTGAAACTGGATTGTCCGGATTCGTTTTTTGACCTCCGGTGAACCTATTGTATCTTTAAGTTCTTCCTTAACTTCCTGTTTTGTCATCTTCAGATCGTTTATATATTTCCATTTTTGATAGATAGCATCAGCGATGCACATAACCAACAAAGCAATACCAATGCGTATTATCAAACCGAATATGATCTTTGCAGTAATTACAAGTATTTGTGCGGACCATGCCCATCGAAGCCCGGCAAGCGTATCGAGCCTGTCGCGAAGATAGAACCAAGCAATCAGTGAGATAACTAACAACTTTAATATCGATAACAGGAGTTTTACAAGCGCTCGAGCGTTAAATAGCTTACTTAATCCTGCCATAGGATTTAGCTGGTCAAATCTCAACTTCAAAGCTCCCGGTGAATAATTCCAACCACTGACAGCAATGCTAGCTATAACAGAAC
>JASFMF010000401.1:0-3164 GCA_050117705.1 Phycisphaerales bacterium | reverse complement strand
TATGTAGAGACTGATACGGGCTGGTGGTTAGTTCATGATACGAACAGGCCGGCACCGAAAGTGATAACACCCGGCACAGCAAGCACGCAGAGTCAGGCCGGGACAGCGCCTTCCGATGCTATTGTTTTGTTCGATGGTACGGATTTGTCGGGGTGGACTTCCGGCAATGGCGGCCCGGCGAAATGGGTTGTGCGGGACGGCTATATGGAGTGTCAAAAAGAGTCGGGGCCGGTCAAAAGCAAGCAGAAATTCGGTTCGTGCCAGTTGCACGTTGAGTTTGCCACTCCTTCGATTGTGATAGGTCGCGGCCAGGGACGCGGGAACAGCGGGGTGTTTTTGATGGACATCTATGAAGTTCAGGTCCTTGATTCATATAATAACAAAACCTATCCTGACGGCCAGTGTGCCGCGCTATACGGCAGGGCGGTTCCTTTAGTCAATGCCTGTAAGAAACCGGGCGAGTGGCAATCGTATGATATTATTTTCCACCGTCCGATTTTTAAGGGCGGCAAGGTCGTTAAAAAGGCACGGTTTTCCGTTTGTCATAATGGTGTTCTTGTACATGATAATGTCGAACTCGAGGGCGGCACCGGCTGGATTAGCCCGCATGCTGTCACCAGTTATAGGCCGCATGGGGACAAAGGACCGATCTCGCTCCAGGACCACGGCAATCCGGTGAGATACCGTAATATCTGGGTTCGGGAGATTGCCGATTAGATTAAAAATATCGAGTGACAAAACCTGTTCGGTCATAATTTGCTCGCTTTTTTCGGGTAACTTTGCAAGAATACCGGCTATGCTGATTGGGCATTGTTAATTGATTTTTGGAGAAAAAAATGAGAGCGTCTGAGATGAGAAAAGGTCAGACCGTTATGATAGACGGTAAGCTGTATGCAATTGTCGATTATCAACATGTTAAGCTGGGTAAAGGGGGTGCGGTTTATCAAACGAAGCTTAAAAGTTTGACCGACGGTACGATTCAAAATGTCCGTCTGCGCGCGGAGGAAAACGTCGAAGAAGCATACCTGGACAAGAGGACATACGAATATTTATATTCAGCCGGCAATGAACATATTCTGATGGATACTACGACATACGACCAGATTAGCCTTGATGATGATGCGTTTGGTGACGGGCCGAAGTATCTTAAGCCGAATACTCAATTGCAAGTCAGTATGTACGAGGGTAAGCCGGTTATAATTACTTTGCCAAATACGGTTGATTTGGAAGTGAAAGACACGCCGCCTGAGATTAAGGGGGCCACGGCGACAAATCAGAATAAGCCCGCGACGCTTGAGACAGGGCTTGTAGTGCAGGTGCCGCCTTTTATAAAGAGAGGTGAGCTAATCCGTGTTGATACCCGTACCGGCGAATATGTTACGCGAGTGAAATAATCTTCATGCTTATTTCCTGGGGTGTTAAGATAAATACTTAATATGGCGTTTGAACTAATAAGTAAAATCCTGTTAAGAAGATTCGGGACGAGAGCCGAGCGGCTGGGAAAAACATACGTTGAAGCGGCTCGTGCAGCGGAGCAGTTCGAGGAGCAAACCAAAAAGCTCGACGATGAGGCTTTGAAGGCGAAGACGGCCGAGTTCAAGGCCGCGATAAAGGGCGGGACCAGGCCTGAGGACATTCTTCTTGAGGCCTTTGCGGTTGTTCGTGAAGCGGCAAGGCGAAATGTTAATATGCGTCACTTCGATGTTCAGCTTGCCGGGGGCAGGGTCCTTTACGAGGGTAAAATCGCCGAGATGGCTACCGGCGAGGGTAAAACACTCGTTGCGACGTTGGCGGCGTATCTGGTTCATTTGACCGGAAGAAGAGTGCACATAGTTACGGTCAATGATTATTTAGCCAAGCGTGACGCGGAGTGGATGGGGCCGGTATATAATGCTTTGGGGATGACAGTAGGTGCGATTCAGGCGGATATGGACACCGCCGGTGACGACCGGAAAAGCCAGTATGCCCGTGACATTACTTACGGAACGAATAACGAGTTCGGCTTCGATTATCTTCGAGATAATATGAAGACGTCACTCGAGCAAATGGTACAGGGAGAGTTGCAATATGCCATAATTGACGAGGTCGATTCAATACTGATTGACGAAGCGAGGACGCCGCTGATTATTTCCGGGCCGGCCTTTGATGATGTCACCAGATATAAAAAAGCAGACGAGGTATCAAGACAACTGCTTAGTCTTCAAAGCAATTATGATCGTACTAAAAGGCAAATTGATTCAGGCGAACGAGCTTTTGCCAGCGCTCAGGGGGAGCTGTCCGATGCTAAAAGAGGAAAGGACAAAGAACGCATAGAAAAAGCCCAGCAGGCTATTGAGAGGATACAATCCGAACTCGAAAACGCCAGAATTAAGCTGGAGGGTATTACGCAATATTTCGAAGTCGAATATGATAAAAAGCAGGTGCGTTTGACCGATGAGGGTGAAAAGGCCGCCCAGGATATTGCCGGATTAGGTTCATTCTATACCGGCTCAAATATGGACTGGCCTCATTTAATATCGCAATCGCTGCGTGCTCATATTACTTTTGAAAAAGAAAAAGATTATGTGGTTATGGACGGTAAGGTCGTTATCGTTGACGAGTTTACCGGCCGATTAATGCATGGACGGCAGTGGTCGGATGGGCTTCACCAGGCGGTCGAAGCGAAAGAAAACGTAACTGTTAAAGAAGAGACCCAGACGCTTGCAACTATTACACTTCAGAACTTCTTTAAGCTTTACGAACAGATATCAGGAATGACCGGCACGGCCGCTACTGAATCTGAAGAATTTATGAATATCTACAAACTTGATGTTGTAGTTATGCCTACCAATAAACCTTGCATCAGAGAAGACAGGGAAGATGTGATATATAAATCTATGGCTGAGAAGTTTGACGCTATAGCCGAGGAGATAAACGAAGTTAGCGCCTCCGGCAAGCCTGTTCTTGTGGGTACGGTCAGCGTGGAAAAGAACGAATCGCTTTCAGCGGCTTTGACAAAAAAATTCGGCCTGGAACATGAAATCCTTAACGCCAAACAACATGAAAGAGAAGCGACCATTGTCGCCAAGGCCGGCCAGCAGCACAAAGGTCGGAGTGGGAGAATGCGGGGTAATATAACGATTGCGACGAATATGGCCGGTCGAGGCACGGATATCGTACTCGGT
>JASFMF010000400.1:0-3168 GCA_050117705.1 Phycisphaerales bacterium | reverse complement strand
AGCAGATATTGTGCGCCGTAAACACTACAGGCCATGCCCTTGCTCTTTATAAATTCCACAACCTGAGCGACGCGCTCCTGCGGCACAAGACCAAACGCCAACGGGAACATATTGGCGTGAAGTGAGCTATGATTACTGCCTTCACCATCCACGTAAAGTCTGGTTGTCGAATTAAACAGTTTCTCATTGAACGCGGCATAGACCCTGACAGCCTGTTCGTTGAACATATTAGCATCTTCGGTTTTACCGAGCGCTTCAGCCATCCTCGCCATTAACTTCAGCGCACGGTAATGGAAGGCATTGACTACGGCATTGATTGCTCTCATCTCATAACCGTCACGTTCACCGCCTGGCCAGTCCACAATATCCTGGATACGTGAACTGTAGATTGACCGCAGGAACTCCTGAGATACCGGCGGGGTAACCGTACTAATGAGACCATCTTCACGTGCCAATTCAATGAGCGTCTTGGCCTTGAGATCTTCGTAGAACTGAATCAGACTGGTAGTGTCACCTGTATAAAGATAATCAGCCCATGCCATCAGCACCGAGTGCAGCGGCCATTCGGTAGGCCAGGTTGCATGAGTGATAAGATGTTCGTGACTGTAACGCGGCAATGTCAGGTCCGGTGTGCAGGCGTACCAGCCAAGCTGATTGATATAAGCATCCGCCTCATAAGGTAAGCGCTCGCGGTCGCCATCTACAAACAGACCGCAAAAACTTGTGGCCTTCATCGAATAACGGCATAACTCCCAAATGTCGTTCAATGATTCATCCGAGCAGGAGAATGAAGCGGCCGTGTCATCGAACGGATAAAAAACCGCTGTTTGTCGTACTGAGTTTGGGTCCAACTGGCCGGGCCAGCCCTCGAACTCAACATAGCGGTAGGGCATTACAGCACCAATATGTGAAGGCATTTGCCGGCGGTCTCTACTCGGCAATGGGATTGTTAAAGTCTGAGGGCCCGGCATCAGCGTCACCTGTGCACGACGATAGCGGATTGACCCGCCGGGATTGCGATTTACCTCGTTTTCGGCTTGCAAGGTCTCGCCAAGGTGAACTATCAGCATTGGTCTGTTCCGTGGATTAGAGTGAACACCATTAACATCCACAACAAGCCCGGCGAATGCCGCCCGGCCGAAGTCAACGAACCATCGCCCCTCGCCTTTTTCCACGACGCTAACCGGTGTTATCTCTACCTGTTCAAGTGGACAGCGCGTCACGGTAATACGGTCGGGTGACGCCGCAAAATTACCTGTCCGAAACGACTGCGGCTCAGACCACTGACTCTCACCGGTTTCCTTGGCCCAGGTGCGCACCATCCAAATGTAGTCTTGTTGCGTTTCCAGAGCATCACCTGGGTATGGCACGCCAACACTCCGATCAGAAAAAACTTTGCCTGAAGTCCATACACACCGGTTTGGATCATTAAGTTCTCTTGTATTTGAGGCAACATGAATTTCGTAGGCAACCTGACAATCTCCATCGGCAGATGAATTAAAGACCCAGGAAAAACGCGGGAAGGGATTATTGATTTGGACGCTCTCCGGGCGTTCCAGTAAATCACATCGCAAGTTGGTTGGAGTAAGCCCAAAGCCGCTACTTGCAACACAACTTCCAGCCGCTAATAAAAAAGCAGAAATAAAAACAAGGAATATCGTCGTAAATGTATTTCGCATCATTGCTACCTCCTTCGACCACATTTCAATAGTGTTAACAGGATATTATTAACAATAGATTCTACTTTTTTTTGTTAAAAAGTCAATTTAATGATGTGAAGTGACAAACTATAAATTGTGATTTAATCGATACAACCATCAAATTCCCGTATTGCGTGAAAAACGAATAAAATATTTCCAATTTTTTACTATTCCTTACATATAATGGTGTATAGTTATAGTTAAAGAATATGATTGATAAACCAGGACAGGACATACAGGGCCATATAAACGGCGATTCAATGCACGAGTTCGTGCGCCTTTACTCATCTAACGCGCGGAGTCTTTACGGTTATATTCTCTGTTTTGTACCGAATTGGTCGGACGCCGAAGATTTATTGCAGGATACGGCGACAATAATGTGGACAAAGTTCTCGGAATTTACGCCGGGAACAAACTTTATTCGATGGGCATGTCGTATCGCCCGTCTCGTGGTCGCCAACCATTACCGAAAAAAGAAAGTTCGACATCGTAAACTTTATCTGAATATGGAACTTTTGGAAACTATTGCACAAGCAGCAGAATCCAGTAATCTTCTTTACCGGGACGACCGTATAGACGCCTTACAATATTGTTTGGCTAAGCTCCGAAAACGTGACCAGAAACTTATTCGGTCACGCTATGAATCCGGCTCATCGATCAAAAATATCTCCAAGACCCTCGGACGAGGCATAGATGCAGTGTACAAATCGCTGAGCCGGATACATTACCAGTTACTTTGCTGTATTGAAAATAGACTCAGAATGGAGAACTATCGGTGAAAGTATCTCCAAAAGAAATCGTAGAACTATTTGACTTACTCAATAAAACGCTTGACGGTACTCTGAGTCAGGAACAAAAGGCGCACCTCGAACAATTACTGGAAAGCAATCCGTTACTTCACCCCTATTATGTAAACTTTTTCATACTGAATTCAGAACTGCGATCCTGTTTGTCCATGCCTACTTCAGACTTCTCCGGCCAAGGTGTCGTCAAAGATGTATCTTTTTTAGAACATGCCTCTAAAGAAACCCTGGCAAAAATTTGTGCAGCCGAAAATATCTATTTCGACCAGGAACGCATTCGTAGAATACGTCAACGTGCCGAGCGCCAGCTTCAGGATTTCTTGGCTGAACAAGAACGCCAACGTGCTGAGCAACAACGCCGGCGTATTAAGTCAAGGCAGCGTTTTGCCCCGGATTTCACAGTGGTCACGAAGAAAATCGATTCTCTGGTCGCATTTACCGGTAAAAGTATCGTAATACTGGCGGCATGTTTTGCCATAGCACTGGTTTTTGTAAGTTATATACAATACTTTTTAGCACACCGGGTTGTCGCTACGCTTGGAGAAAGTGTTAACGCCAAATGGACAGAACCTCCTGAAGTAACCGGCCTGAACACCGGATCTTTGAGCCTCGAACAGGGATATGCACAACTGGTCTTTACAAAGGGAGCACGGGTTATCGTGCAG
>JASFMF010000399.1:0-3168 GCA_050117705.1 Phycisphaerales bacterium | reverse complement strand
GTTTTGCCGAAAATGTACTGATTGCTGCCCAACTATCAGGAGCATGTGAAATGCCCGGAACCATCAGAATGCCATCTATTCCAACGTCACTCAATTGGTCTCGCATTTTTAAATCAGCCGCAATTTCTGCCGGACTTTTAACCGGCAATTCGACCAGTGTTACTCCTACTGACGACGCTGCCGGGCGCAATGCTCCGAGAGTGCTGGGAATAGCGGGGTAGTCCGGGTCATAGGTCAGCCATACTCGTTTGGCATTCGGCGAGAGTTCGAGTAAAAACTCGAGATACTTAACGAATAAATCCGGACCGCTGTAACGAATACCGGTAATATTTCCGCCCGGTTGGCGTACGCTTTCCACCAAATCGTTTCCTTCGATGGTTCCCATGGCAAAAACAACTGGTATGTTTGTTCCCCGGGTAACCGCCTTGGCTAACATGGCCGGTTCAGTAGGAAATGTGAAAATCAAATCAACTTTGTCGGCTACAAATTTATCAAGCACTTTCTGTATGCTTGCCTCTCCGGTATACACTTCGTGAGCGTCGTAAACTATATTCTCGCCTTCTTTATAGCCCAACTCTGCTAATCCGGCTATGTAGCCATCTGTTGTACTGGAAAATACTTCGAGACCGGAGATAATACCCACTCGATACACCTTTTGTTTTTTTCCACGACAGCCGCATAAAAGTACACATACCGCAACTAACGTTATAAAACAGAGTATCTGTCGCCTGGATTTAATTTGTGTGTTTAAGTTCATTTTAATCACAAGTTTATAAAATATTTTTTATTGTTTTACCTTAATTGGCTTAAATGGTAATTCCAGAGTAAACATCGCTCCCTGCTCTACGCCATCGCTGCGAGCAGTCAGGGTACCCCCCAATTCCACGGCTGCCAGAGCACCGCTGTGCAGTCCGAAACCATGACCCCGTTGTTTAGTTGTAAAACCATGATTGAATATCTTCGTTAGATTTTCCTCAGTTATTCCAATGCCGTTGTCGGATACTTCTATCCGGACACTGTTTTCGTTATGTTTGTAGGTTCGAATTGTTATTAACTTGTCTTCTTTACTGCTGGCGGTCACAGCATACTTGGCGTTATTTATCAAATTCACTACTATCTGAAGTACTTTTTGTTTGTCAATTTCGACATCAGGAAGCTCATCGAATTCGCGCTTCAATACAGCTCCGTGTCGTTCCAAACCTGCAATGTTGATCTGAATGGCGTCTTCGACCAATTCAGCAAGAGAGACAGAAACTGCAACGCCCGAGACCTTGGCGTATGATTGTTGCATACCAACAATGTTCTTGACATGCTCGACATTTTCACTCAAAGTCCGTAAGGTGCTGAGAATCTCGGCATGCTCATTATTCAGTAATTTACTTACTTCAGCCAAATATACGGGTATATGTTTTCCCTGTGGGTCTTCGGCAAGAAATGTTCCCAAATCATCGACATGCTCATTAATGATATTCGCCACTTTTTCAAGACCCATTACCTTTGATTTTGAAACTTTCTCTGTTAGCAGGGACGTGGATACGTTAATACTATTGAGAACATTTCCCACGTTGTGTAGTACATCGGTTGCCACTTCGGCCATGCCGGCTTTGTGTGCCGTCTCAATGAGTTGCTCGTGGGCTTCATGAAGTTCGGCCTCGGCACGTTTACGTTCAGTAACATCGCTAAAACTCCAGACCCTACCAACAATTTTTTCACCAATCCTATGGGGTTGGGAATACCTCTCAAATACTCGGCCATCTTTGAAATTCAGGATATCAAATGACTGTTCTTCAGGATTAGAGTAGAGCCTTTTGACTTCAGCCAGAAATTCTTCGGGGTCAACTAATTGTTCAAGAACGTGTGAAAGTAGTTTCTTATCATCTTTTGTTTCAGCTATATTATCAGGGATACACCATAACTGAATGAACTTCTGATTTCTGCTGACAACGCGCCCTTCTAAATCAACTACGAGAATGCCATCGGCGGTGGCCTCCAGAGTTGCAGTATGCAGGGACAATAATTGTGATAATTCCTCCTGTGCCTGCTTACGTTCAGCGATTTCTTTATTGAGATTGTCTATAGACGTAGTTGACTTCTTCAAGTCAGCGGTCATTTCATTGAAAGAAGAAGCAAGGTCTCCAATTTCATCTTGTCTTTCGATATTAAGTACCTTGGTAAAATCCTTTTTATGTGCTATATCTCGCATCATAGAGGCTATTCTTGCTATTGGGTTGATTATCCCACGCACTACCACCAGAATAGTAATCGGTACAATTAACAGAATGCCTACAAGATATACCAAACTCAGCAGCTTGATTATTTGAACAGTATTGGCTCTGGCGATATCTTTGGAATAAAGAGAGACTATGGCAGCGACACACTCAGATTTATGGTAGATAGGCAGGATGCCCTGAAAATAGCTACCATCAGCCAGGTCAACACTATTAAACATCACCGTATGGGTAGCCAGGGTGTCCCCATGTTCTACATCTTCGAATTTGCTAAGGTCAAATTTCTTATAGCCTGTATAAGTACCGGCAACTAAAGCATCAGCAGCAAAAAGATTTATTTCAACTCCACTTAACTCAGACATTTTATTAACGAAAGCAGTATCAAGCTTCTGGACTGATACGATTGTGCCTATTCGTTTTGCTTCCATTTTCTCGGTTACAGAATTATAGTCCATTGCCATGATAGGAACACTTGCAACAAGAGATAACGAGTCACCGATAATTCTAAAATGAACTTCTTCCTTACTCGATATTGTACCACTGAAGTGATATTCAATACCTTCCGGCAGACTATCCTGTTTAAGCCATGACTCACGCGTTAGTTCTTCATTTGGTTTCAATGATGCCATTTCGATGTTATCTTTGTTGTGGACGTATCCCAAAGAACTTCCTTTTTCCTCGATAATCGTAAATGCCATCAAGTTATCATTTACATCGTAAATATTAGTTTTCCATACACCCGCTGTAATTCCAATGTCGTATATCCCCGTAGCTATTTTTACATACGTTGGTCTCATCGTATCGTATTTAAAATACGGTCTGCTATCTGTAATGTATTTAACCTTTCCTCCCATATCGCTGAGTGTCGCCATCTGTCGGGAATCAAACAGGAGTTTCTCCTGCCTTTCAGATATTGTGTAACGGACGATATTAAATGCGT
>JASFMF010000398.1:0-3170 GCA_050117705.1 Phycisphaerales bacterium | reverse complement strand
GCAGAACTTCGCCGCGGCACTCCAGTTCCACAAATGCCCGGCCTGTGTCATATCCTGTCCCCCACAGGGCCACAAACGATTCACCCGGCTCAACGGACCACGCAGGTGCGGCTAAGTAGTTGCCCACACGCACACCAAATTTTTGAGCCTGGGGTTCCACCACGTGAATAGTGTGTAGCGCAGTGACCGATTTACCGAAACGGTCTTGAGTGTGCAATATCGCACGATAAATTCCGGCCTCCAGTTCAAGCGGTAGCGTGACATAGCCGTAAGCGTTGGTCTGAAATGGATGTTCACCGATAAGGTCCATCAGCTCCCAGGTATTCGGGTCGGATGCATCCGGCTGTGAACCTGTCGACTCCAGTGGGACACGAATAACCCTGTCCGGCTGATTTAAAGTATAAACCTTGACTACACCTTCGGCAGGCTCAGGCTCGCCATCAATGGATTCGGTCGTGACGATCAGCTCCACCGGTTCATTCGGCGTCTGCCAGGCATCTGCATCGATAGTAGCCTGCAGCGCAGTATATCCGGCGCGCACGATGCGCTCATCCGAGCGTGTTTCACCGGTAGTGTCGGTAACATCTGCATGGACCGAATATTCGAATATCGGCTCATCTTCCTCCGGAATAGACAAATCCGGCTTGGCTGTGAAGAGGATTGAAAACGAGCCGTCCGTTCCTGTGATTGCAGTTCCATGGGCAATAGCCTGCGATTCTGATGTCGGATAACCCCAGCGTCTCCACCAGCACCAAGCAGGAAACCGCACCTGCCGCATAACACGCCAATTGACCTCGGCCCCACCGATGGCGGCGCCTGTATACGCAGTGGCTTTACCCGGCACGATAACCTCAGTGTCGAGCCTGGGCGCCTCTGTCGGTGGTTGGAGCTCAACTCGGAATTTGGGCCGCTTGTATTCCTCTACATTGAAGTATGCAAATCCCCATTGTATGCCCCCCCGAGGAACAGTAGGCCCATCCTGAGCTGTTAGTGACATCCGGCCCATTAAACGGTCTCGAGGCGCCGTAAAGCTGCCGCTGAAAGAGCCGTAATCGTTGCATTGACGTTGATGACTGGCAATCTCCTCACCGTTAACATCTTTGAATACAATAGTCATTTGCCTGCCGGCCAAAGTTTGGTAATTGTCGCTAGCTGGGTTCGAAGAGATACATATGCCCTTGTAGTGGATAGTCTGGCCCGGGCGGTAGAGCGACCGGTCGGTGAAGAAAATAGTCTGTACGCGTGCTGAAGAATAATCATCCACATGCCGGGTTTGATAGGTGTTCTCACTGGCAAGCTTCTGGCCTTCGTATTCGGCAATGATAAAGAAGTTTGAACTTGAGCCTCTGTGCGCGAAACGAAACAGCCCGTTCTCATCGGACCGCACCTGGTCATCTGGTTCATACAACTCGTTCGAACGGTCATACACCCAGCGCGTGACTACCGCGCCGGCAAGTGGTTCGCCTGTCTCGGCGTTGAGTACAAATCCTTCGATTTCGCCTTCCCGATGAAGTCTGCGCACAACCAGCGCCAAATCACTAACCCAGACAGACACAACGCTAACCTTGTTATCGTCCGCCTCGAAGGAAGCATCGTGACTGGCGATAATAAAGTAGAAGCCTTTTTCAAGACCTTCGGGGGCCGGCAATGACTCTGTCCTCGTTTGATAGTCTAGGGTCGCAGGCAGCTCTGCACTCCACTCGAGCGCCGGTTGAATTGCAAGCAGAGTCTCTAACTCTTCGGTGTTGATATATCTCCAGTCTGATTGAATAGAATCCTCGCCATCAAAGGGCACGGCCCTGAAGAAGACCTGAGTTACGTTCCGATAGGTTACCTCGATATCCGGCTGCGGAGCGTTCCACACCCGCTCGGTTTTAATAGAAACGTATCTGGCCTCTATTTGTTGGATTAAGTTGTAGCATCGTATCCCGCCGATACTTTCCGGATACATATCCCACCCCCGGCTTGCCAGTGCATGTGCCTGGGCATAGTCTTCCTGCTGGTACAAGACACTGGCCCACTCATACAGTGCGCGTGCAGAGATCTCATGGTCTGCCCACTGGCTCACAAATCTCTCCAAAGCTGCTACATATAAGTCATCCTTTTCAGACCCCACTGCATGGTTATAGCCGAACTTAAGCCGATGCAAATCCGCATCGATGAATGCGGTCTTGTCGGAATCGCTTTGATGGAAGGTTAATAAATCCTGATACAATAGGATGGCCTTAAGTTTAGCGGACTCCGCGTCCGAAGTCACAGGCTGCCACGCGAGAAAATCAGTTACAGGCAAAAAGATAGGACTATCGGCCATTATCTCGAAAGAATCCTGTGGCAAAGCACCCGCCTGCTCACCCGCACTGTAAAATGAAAGTGCCTCATGAGCTATGAAATCATATAGTGTCGGCCGGTACGTGTCCGGAGCGGCACTCCTTTCTAAAAGGTCATCATATTCCTCGATAGGAATGACCTTAAGCTCCTCTTCCGCATCCAGAGCCAAAGCGAAATGTCGGTCTATCTCCGCAAGGATTTGGGGCAGATCCCAGGTCGTAAAGTCTTCTCCCGGCGGTTCGGCGGTCTGCGTTCGTTCAATAAAACGCCACTGATTCTGCTGAAAGTACTGCCAATACCAATGCGCAAGGATTGTCTCCATCACAGGTTTCATCGGCTCCGGCGCCTCGATAATCTCGTCCTCGAGGCGTACAATCTTCTCCTCGGCCTTACCCCCCTGAATCTGGCCTTCCATAGCAATCTTAAGGCAAATAGCCTTCGTTGCCTCCGCGTATGCCTGGCCCTCTAATGCTCCGGGGATGATTTGGTCTAAAACCGTAATGGCGGTCTGGGGCAGCCCCCTATCAATCGCCTCGTTCACATCGTCCCACAGACCGTCTCGCGGCCCCGCCGCAGATACACCGGCCATAATCAACACAAGCGCTACACACACCAGCCATCTAAAATGATTTGTTTTTCCATTCATCTTGCTGTCCTTTTAACAAAGAGTTATAAGAATATAATAACGCTACAGCCAACACAGCTACAGCATGTCCGCACTATGAAACGAACCATTTATTAAGTGATTTCTAAATGCATAAACGTAACGGTAATTTGACGTAAAATGTACATTTTTTTGCTAAAAATGCTGTAGGTTCGGCCAATTAAGACAAATATCGTCA
>JASFMF010000397.1:0-3176 GCA_050117705.1 Phycisphaerales bacterium | reverse complement strand
CGGTATATGTCTTCTAGTGCCGTTTCCATTAAATAAGTTTCAGTTTTGTTGATTTTGTTTATTGCGATACCTGACATATTTATTCAAAAAGTTTTTAAGTTCCTCATGGTCTTGATAGTTGGCTCCGCGAACCACAAATTCCTTGACGTGGGTAAACTGACATTCGATAGGATTGAGCCATGATGCATTGGTCGGCGTCCATATCAAATGAATATTGTTCTTCCGACAATACCGTAACACCTTTGCCTTGCGGTGTGGCGAGAAGTTGTCCAGAATCAGGTGAATCCGCTGATATCTCGGATATTTCTTCCTTAACAACCTCATTACTTCGAGAAATTCCTGATGCCGCTTGCGAGGTCGAATATAACCCCACAGCTCTTTCTTGTGCACATTGTAAAAAGCCAGCCAGTGCCGAACACCATGAGGGCGAGTATACGTTGCCGGCAGCCTTCGCGGATGGTCTGTTTCGCACCATGCCTGTCCCGGCTGGGGTCGAATTTCCAGCGGGCCGAACTCGTCGTACGAAATTGTGGGGCCGTTGCTTGCGGGTTGATTTACATACCTGCGAATCAGTTTTTTTTAGACTTAAGCTTCGGGTCATTGCATTCTTTCCATGTCTTAGTGCGTCTGAGCCTGACTTTTTTCTCGTGCAGAATGGTTCGAAGCGTTTCGATACTGATCGAAGGAATGATTTTTTCTCTGATAAGATATTCCCGAAGCTTTTCCAGAGACCAACGCTTAAACGGGCAATCCAAGAGGTCAGGAGGACATTTGGCTGTTTCTGCGATAAAGGCCTTGTCGTCTTCGGTAAACTCTGTCGGTCGACCGGAACGGGGTTTTGGATCCAGTGCCTTAAGGCCGCGTTCGTTGAATTCTTTGATAATGGCTCTGACATGGTGTTCGGAGTAGTGAACAAGCTCTGCAATAGCGGGAACTTTATAGCCCTGATTGGAGGCAAGCACCACCTGGGCCCGGCGAACTTTGATACGACTGGTACTGCGGCGAAGTATCCGCTGAATTTGTTGCCCTTCGCTGATACTGAGGTCTCTGGCATACAGACACATAAGAAATCCCTTTCCATGCGTAATAATATTGAATTATTTCTTCGTGCCTGTCTATATAATACCGAATTGTGCATCGCGCAAGTCTTAAATATGCGAAAAGTTAATATTATTTTTTTGAAACGGCACTAGGTTCTTGTATTTTTTGTAAATTCTAAATACTAAGCACTAAATCCTAAACAAATTCCAATTGCCAAAATTCGAAATTCAAAACATTTTATAGCCACAGAGAGCGCAGAGTTTTTTTACTATTAATATTTAAGAAAGTATACAGTCGTTAGTGATCAGCTTTGTGTGATCAGAGTAACACGATGGGATGCCTGGGGCTGTTACATTTTTACCAGATTCGATACGTTCAGCGACTTCCAAATTTAGTTCCAGCAACTGTTTAAGCAGATCTATTTTTTTAGAAAATCCGTAGGCATCCATTACTGCCGCATCAAGAGAAGCATGTGCATCTTTTAATGGATTATTTCCAGGCAATTCCATAGTTTTATATACAGCTCGTAATCCTCCTTTAGTATCTTTTAATACTTCATCACGAATCCGTCTTAATTCTCGGCCAGACGTGGCAATTGCATCAATCTGTTTTATAGTTGGTGATTGAGGCCAGGGAAAAGTATTGTAAACTGTTGGAGGTGTATATCGAAAATCAGATTTAAGCTTCGAACATTTTGTGATGAACCACAACCAATGTGCATGACTCTGAAGTATGCCAAAGCTGTAATCATCATCGAAAGCAAAAACTTGGAGAGCGTCGCCCGGACGGATAGAGTTGTGAACAAATACGATAATCGGTCTTTTTGTGACTCGAGAACATACTAAGTATCGGTTTATTGTAGATATTGAGTTGATCAATTCCCGTCGTGCTCGCCAAAGCAGCCACCATTTTTTCAAAAAAATTTGTCTCGCAGATTCATCTTCGTGCTCTTCATCTGCTTTACGCTGGGCTTCAGGTAACACATTACGATGAACATGCTCAAACACCTTGACGTAATGCTGAGCTTCAAGGATAGACATCTCTCCAAAATCTATCACAAATCGCGAAGGTTTACCATGTCCAGTTAGTAATTCACGACCAATAAGGAACGGGAAGATAACATCTCTAGAGGTCTTATCACTGTCGCACAATATTTTCTTACTGCTGGCTGATAATATGAACCCTGCATGCCCAGGTGTAATACCTTGGCAAACGCTTCCTACCCCAACATTGCACTTAATTTCTTTTGCCCCGCTTACATCCGTTTGGTCAGACAAAGCTGAATTGATGTGTTGACAAACGCGATAATTTAATTCGTATTCTTTAGTCGCAGGTTTACGGCCACGTTTGCGTATTTTCTTTTTTTCAACAGGAGCATCTACTTTGTACCATAAACGTCGCTCTTTTGGCAAAATTTTAGGATCTTTTGTTTTAACCCAATTAGCTATTGAGACGTGTACATTTGCTTCACCAGACCAAGGCTGGTTATCTACGGCCTCTATTATTTCACCAGTTTTGACAATATGATCTAAACCACCCTCCCGACTCTTGTTGTTACGAATATTTTGTGTTCCAACTAAACCAGCACGTCCTGCGAAGGGGTCGTTAGAGGTACATCTGGGTAGATGGTCATGGGCTTTACGAAACCAAAAGACACAGTAGTCGGCCATGCCCGGAACATCAGGATATGCTTTCCTAATTGCATTAACATAGTCGACTCCTAGTTCAGGTTTAAGACGCTTTGCTCCAAGGTATGGTGGATTACCGATTATTACATCAGCTTTTGGCCAGTTGATTGGATTTCCTAGTGAGTCAATAATGGCGTCACCAGCGATGAAGTTTTGATCAAGGTTATCTAAAGGGAGGGGTTTTTCGTTTATATGAAGCTCATCGATAGCAAGTTTTCGACCTATCATCATTGTTACTTTTGCCAGTTCTACCGCAAATGGAATTATATCAATGCCATAAAACTGTCTCGCCGTGACGAAACCAAAAACACGTTGCCCTTCAAACCGCTTAGAGGATATTTCATTCATTCGTTCATATAAACGAGATTCCATCCTCTTAAGTTCACGATAGGCAAGATAAAGGAAATTGCCTGAGCCACAAGCGGGATCAAGGACTATATAGTGTTG
>JASFMF010000396.1:0-3185 GCA_050117705.1 Phycisphaerales bacterium | reverse complement strand
GGTTTATCTTCCGCCGATTCTTTCACCTGAATGATAGCTACATTATCATGAACACTATAAATCTCATCTATCGTCCTTCCGGAAGTGTTTGCCCTGTAATAAAGAATCGGCGCCCCTGCTCTCACCATTTTTCGGTCAGCTAACATTACTTTCTTTGATCCGAACACATCGCAAAGGACAAAAGTATTCTGCTCCAAAGGTCTCGTATTATTAAACAAGCCGGGATTTTGAGCCGAGATATTACCCAACCTAAAAACATTAGCACTGGCAAGCTCCAGGTATGGCCCTTTTCTTTGCTCAAAGAAAGTCACATCTTCGGTATCATAAATGAATACTCCGTCATCATTATACCCGTTAGACCTGAAATCCGACTCTGGATGAAACCCTAACAGGTCCCAGCCGACGAGAGCCTCGGTAAGTTTCTGCGCACCACAGTAATCACGATACTGACCCAGTGAAATAAGCCCATCGGACGGAGGATAGTCACCATAGTCATTCTTAAAAGCCGTAAGGGCCATCTCAATTGTTGCAAACTGTGCTTTTTGCTTTGTTACTCTCGCCGTGTTTTTTACCATGCTTAAGGCCGGCAAAAGCAATCCAATCAACAATGCGATGATTCCCAGTGCAGCCAACAGCTCAACAATCGTAAATCCTGCTCTTTTTCGCCTCACAGTTATTCCCTCTTTTCAATATTTCTATGGAATTAACTCAAAACACAAAATAACATTTCTCTAATTCAGTGACGAATCTTTGCACAATTCAAAACTTTTCATCACCCTCCCCCAACAGTTACTCTCTATATTTCCAATCAAAATTGCATATATCATCAGCCGTCCCATACTCGCCGTCAAACCCGGCTGAAATCAGAATAAAAGAATTTTCCCGGAATGGTCTGGCAGGACGAAGAATCTTGTGATTTCTTATGTTTTTATAGAACCTCTCAATATCTGATAGTTCCGGCGGCTCACCACTCCCAGGCACCTCACTCGGATCACCAAGTGCAACCAGCTCCTGATTGTCATAGTAATTGTAAATATTGTTCTGGTTGTCCTCCGGTGTGGGTTCTATGGGGTCTGGGCTGTCAGGATCATAGTGCGATTTGTTTGAAGCATCCGCCTTGTAATACAGTATAGGCATGCCAATTTTTTCTCCGGTCCTGACTTCGCGGGCATAAACGTCACATAAGACATAGCTAAGCGGCAAAAAAGGGCTTACATTATCAGTACCATATATATCTTCCATCCTGTAAACATCTGCACTTTCGAGCGTTAAATAGAGATCCTTTCTGGAGCCCTGAGTAGCAGTTTCGTACAGCTGCCTTCCAGTATTATCTGTTCCATCCCTGTTGAAAATGGAATCAGGATGAAAGCCTAATAAATCCTGTCCGAGCATCGCCTCGCAAAGTTTCATCGCGCCGCAATAGGGCTGACCATTTCCGTCCAATGAAGAGGAGGGTGGATATCCGTCCCATTCGCTGTTAAAAAATTCTATGGCTATGCCGATGGTGCGCAGCTGGTTCCTCTGCATTAGCTTTTTGGCGTATCGCCTGGCCATATTCAAAGACGGCACAAGAAGGCCTATGAGAATTACAATAATACTCATAACCGTCAGCAGCTCTATAATGGTAAACGCCGCTTTTCTGTTGGACTGTTTGTCGACTGACTTCATTTCTTTTTCTCCTTACTAATAAGTTAAATGTTTATTTTTTAATTATTTATTATTAAATGCCTAACCACCTTGCGAACCTAAACTTGTGATAACCTGTATCATCGGCAAAAACACCGCCATAACGATGACCATAACAATACCACCAAGAACAATAATCATAATCGGCTCAAGCATCGACATTAACGAGGCAACCAGCACATCCACCTGCTCATCGAAATTGTCTGCCACTTTCAGAAGCATCTTGTCCAGGTCACCTGTTTCCTCACCCACGGCAACCATATTAGCGACAATTAAGTCAACTGTTTTAGACTGTTTGAGCGGACCGGCGAATGTATCGCCCTGCCTGATGGAATTATGAACATTGCTGAGCATATTAGCGAAGACCTCATTGCCCGCCGTTTCACGCGTAACATTAAGAGCATCCAGAATCGGCACGCCGGCGCTGATTAATGTTCCAAGTGTTCTCGTCCATCGTGTCACTGATACTTTATTGGTAATCTGACCCATAACCGGCAACTTCAATTTGACGGTATCCAAAACCAATCTGCCGGCACGAAACTGCCTGACAACCCTGAGCAAAAAGATAAATCCAAATGGTACCGCCAGGATGACAGCCCAGCCATATTGCTTTGCGATCCAGTTACTTATGCCAAGCACCGTTGTAGTTACCACATTTAACTCACCTTGTACCATTTCTTCGAGTACTGTTTTAAATTGCGGAATCACATATTTCATCAACAGCAACAGAATTGTGAAAGCCGCCCCCAGAACCACCATCGGATAAACCATCGCACTCTTAACTCGGGATTTTAGCTTCTGAGCTTTTTCCATAAAGTCGGCTACACGGGACAAAATCAGGTCCAGCACACCACCGGTTTCACCGGCCGCCACCATACTGACGAACAATCGGTCAAAGGTCTTGGGGTATCTGCCCATAGCCTCCGAGAGAGTAGAGCCGCCTTCAATGTCATCGGCTACATAACCGATAACTCTCTTGAATGTCCCAGACTTTTGCTGCTCCTCAAGAATCCTCAACGACCGCAAAATTGGCAGACCAGCATCCTGGAGCGTCGAAAGCTGTCTTCCGAACTGGGTTATAAATTTTACTTTGACTTTACCACCGGCACCCCGTCTGCGCTTGGGTTTTGCAGCTGCTTTAGCTCCAGCTTTCTTGCCCGTACCACGTTCACGGACCTTAGTGGGAAAATATCCCATATTACGTATCTTGCTTATCGCTTCCTTCTGGCTGAGGGCATCTATTTCGTCTTTTATTTCAACGCCCTGAGCATCCAGCGCGGAATATTGAAAAACTGCCATCTTAAACACCTCCAATGCACTGACAATTAACTAGTCCCATTTTATAGTAAATCAATCCTTCTTATACTTCCTCCACTATCGTACCTTTTACAATTTCGTCTATTGTCGTAATACCGTCGTAAATAGTCTCCAGACCATTATCACGCAGTAACCTCATACCAGCTTTCTGGCCCGCTGCACGCAGTACACCAGTTGAAGCC
>JASFMF010000395.1:0-3188 GCA_050117705.1 Phycisphaerales bacterium | reverse complement strand
ACTGAAGAACAAAAAGAAGATTCAGGATTTGAGCCAACGAAGCGGCAATTTAGTAAGCTTGCCCTGACGAGTGCTTTGGGAAGTTCTACACTTTTGGATGCTATGGTCCAAGGTGAACCCGGGAGCAATACTAAAGAGAAAGCTTCCCTTAGTGGTCATGAAAGGCCACCGATGAAGTGGGGCATCAAGCACTCGATGCAGATAAGCGGTAATGTAGGTAACAAGGAACTTCAGCTTGCTAAACAATTGGGTATGGAATATGTAAACTCCTGGACGAAACCGGCAAGGTATAAGGAGCTTGTTCGGAGAGTCGAGGCGGTCGGGTTGAAAATGGCTAAAATCGGTAACGGTTCGATCCATAATCAGGCGGAAATTGTTCTGAACCTTCCTGGTCGTGATGAAAAAATAGAGGAATTTAAGCAGCACCTTCGAGCACTGGCTGCTGCGGGGATTAAGTACTATCTTTATGCCCATATGGCCAACGGTATCTATAACACAGAACGCGAGAAAGCACGTGGTGACGCGGGCGCCCGAGCCTTTTGTGTTGGCAAGCCCACTTTTAGTTACGGCTCTTCCCGTACCGGCGTTACTTTCGATAAGCAATACACAGAAGAGAAACTGTGGGACAACTACGAGTACTTCATTAAGCGGATAGCGCCTGTGGCCGAGGAGACCGGAGTGAAGATTGGCATACATCCGGACGACCCGCCGGGGTTGACACTCGGTAATGTTCCAAGATGTATCTTCAGCAGTTTCGAAGGGTATAAACGCGCACTCGAGATTGCAGACAGCCCGAATGTAGGAATTGGCTTATGTTGCGGCTGCTGGCTGCAAGGTGGGGCCGCAATGGGCAGGAATGTGCTGGAAACCATTGAGTATTTTGGCGGCCTCAAAAAGCTGTTCATTGTTCATTTCCGCAATGTGAACGCGCCGTTACCTCATTTTTACGAGACATATCTCAACGAAGGCTATATGGATATGTATAAGATTATGCGTGCGCTGCGGAAGGTCAATTTTGATGGTGTGCTGATTGCCGACCACTGGCCTGCCAGTGTTGCCGGAAGCGAGGTCAGTCTGGCTTATACTATTGGTTATATTCAAGCGCTGATAGAAAGAGCCAACGAGGAGTTCATGGTTTAAGGTGCGATAAAAGCCGGTTTTAGCAGAAAACTGGTTTTGGATAATCAACGTAGTTATATTGCGAAAGAATGAAAATAGTTAAGGAGTACAAAAAAATGAAGAAGTGTTTGGCAGTTTTATTTTCGATGCTTTTGTTGAACGTAGCGTCAGCTGCGAAAAGGCCCTGGCAGGTGCTTTCGAATCCACGTGTGGCTGAAGTTGCTTCTAATTTTCAGGAGCCGCCGCCTGAATATGCGGCTACTATTACCTGGGGATGGGATGGCCCGATTACAGAAGAGGTAATTGTGCGTGACCTGGACCTTATTTACTCTCGCGGTTTTCGTGCAGTTACTATCGAGGCGGGTTATGATATGGATAATGCTCCTTATCTTTCCGATGGCTGGTTCAAGCTGGTTCAATTTGCAGTCGAACAAGCCAAAGCACGCGGCATGAGAGTTTGGATAATCGATGAGGGGAAATACCCGAGCGGATTTGCCGGAGGTAAGTTCACACAGGAGCGTCCTGAATTACGTATGCAGGGATTGAGTGTCGCTCGGAGGATTACTGTTACCGGCGGCGAGAGTGTATCGCGTGAAGTGACGCCTGATACTGTCGGTGTAATTGCGGTGAGTCTTAAAGATGGGAGCAGTAAGGCCCTGGATTTCAGCTCAGGGAAATTTAACTGGACGGCACCTAAAGGCGAGTGGCGGGTTCTGATGATTGACCGTCAATTCAGGACACCACAGACGCGTGCTGTCAACGACTCCACACGTTCCAAGACTACTAAAAATTCTATGGGAGACCTTATTAATCCTGCAGCAGTGCAGCAGTTTATTGACTGGACGCATGTGCAGTATAAGAAACATATCGGAGATGAGTTCGGGAAAACTGTTATGGGCTTTCGCGGCGATGAACCTGATTTTGCTTATACACCCTGGACGACGGGTATGCTTGAGATTTTTAAAGAACGAAAAGGCTATGATGTGAAACCTTATCTGACCTATTGTGTTCCTATGGGCAGACGTGGACCTCGGTTGGTGCTTACAGATGAGCAACGCCGGGCCAAGGCCGATTATTGGGATGTGTGGTCGAACCTATTCGGTAAACATTTCTTCGGAATGCAGGCCAAATGGTGTGCGGATAATGGTGTGGAACATATGACGCATCTTAATAATGAGCATGCGATGCAGCGGCTTGTACATTCGAGCGGTGACTACTTCCGTTCGTTACGCCCTGTGCAAATACCAGGAGTGGACTCGATTTGGAATCAGGTATGGCCCGGCAAGAATGCGGACTTTGTCAGGCTGCCGGCTTCAGTGGCGCATGTTTATGGTAAGGCACGCGTGCTGAGCGAAAGCTATGCGGCTTACCGTGACCCGCCGGTTACCGCCGATGCGGCGGAATGGGGTGTAAACTATCAGATTGTTCGAGGTATTAATCTTTTTGAGTTTATGTTTTATCCTTCTTCGGCGGGGAAGGATAAGGTAATTATGCTGGGTTATATGGCGGAAGAAAAATTCCCGGGTGTGATGGCTTACACCAATCGTGCCTGCTATGTGATGTCGCAGGGTAAGCCGGCGGCACAAATCGCAGTGTATTTTCCATCCATGAGTTATTGGCTCGGTGATTTTGAGGCCGACGAGAGCCTTATGAATATTGCAAGACAGCTGCTGGAGAAACAGCGTGACTTCGACTTTGTTGATGATGAGTCTTTAGCTTCGACTATGAAGCTTAAAGACGGGATGTTTACTAATTCCAGTGACCAGGATTACCGGGCGGTTATCATTCCGTCTGTCAGTGCTATTTCGAAGGCAGCTCTTGGACGTTTGAAGGTGTTTGCTGATTCAGGCGGGTGTGTGATATCAATTGGTAGAGAACCTTCAATGGTTGTTGAAAAGACTTTCCTGACGGCGGGCGGGTCTGCTGATTTAAGCTGGGCCGTTCGTGAACCTTCAGGGGAGGTAACCGAAAGAGTGTTGAAAGCATTGCCTAAACCCGATGTGATGTTAATTGAGCCATGTCCTGTGGTGAAATATATACACAAGCGATGGCGCGATGCTAATTTGTAT
>JASFMF010000394.1:0-3204 GCA_050117705.1 Phycisphaerales bacterium | reverse complement strand
TGTACTGGTATATTGCCGAATGCGTCCGTGACAGCGCCGGCGGCTGGGTGCGTGCACCTCAGGGTTTTGGTGGACTTCCAGCTATGAGTGATATGTTCGAGCAGACGATGAACACAATGGGATGTTTATTGGCTTTCTTTGGGCCGTTTGTTTTTTATATGTTGACTGCAAGACAGGCCAATGTGATTTTCTGGTTGTTATTAATCTTTGCGGTCCTTTTTTTCCCGATGGGACTGCTGTCTGTCGTTATGCACGATTCGGCACGCGGCCTAAGTCCCGGTCTACTTATAAACTCAATACGCAAAACGTTTTGGCCATACCTGGGGCTTATTTTAATTCTTGTTATACCACTTATTTTAATTGGTTTGATTGCTATTGAAGTTTCGGATTCGCTAATCGCTGGTTTTATTTTTAGTGCAGTTATTATTTATATGGCATTGATAGGCGCTCATCTTTTAGGAAGGTTCTATTGGCGGTATCAGGATAAACTCGACTGGGAAGTGTAATTGATTGTAATCTAATGGGCAAAATGTCTGAGTGAGTGGTGGATTTTTATGATAAAGTTTCGCTGTAATAACTGCGGCAGTAAATTAAGCGTCCCTCAAATCCACGCGGGCAAAAAAGGCAAATGCCCGAAATGTAAGAATGTAGTTGTTGTACCAGAACTTGAAGGCACCGGCTCAGTACCGGAACGGAGCGCTTCTAGGGATTCGGGAATTGACTCCAGATATTCCGACTACGATTTATCACTTTTAGATGTATCCCAAAATCAGCAAGCCGAACAACACATCATGCCCGAAAGGGATGCTGAACAGGCTCGGGAACATGAAGAACCTGAATCCGTAGGTAAGCGCAGATTACCCTGGCTCCTCGATATATTCCTCTATCCGATAAGTATGCCTGGCCTGACAATTCTTGGAATTATAATCATAATACCGTTACTGATTAATCTTACAGCAGGTTTACTGGGCCCGTTCGGTATTTTGATATGGGTCCCGGGCATCTTTATAAACGTTGTCATTGACTTGTACTTTTTATGGTACGTAGCTGAGTGTATTCGTGATAGTGCCGAAGGCGGCATTCGAGCTCCTGAGATAATGGCTAATGCACCTGGTTTAGGTGATATGTTCTGGCAATGGCTGTATTTGCTTTTGTGCCTATTTTTCCTTTTAGGGCCGTTGGGTTATTATTATATCAAAACTCACAGGATCGACGTAGTTTTCTGGTTTTTACTAGCTTACACCATACTCTTTTTGCCAATGGGTTTATTGGCCGTCGTTATGTTTGATTCTTTGCGAGGTCTTAATCCTATTTTCATTATCGGTTCCGTTTTCAGTACTTTCTTTCAATACTGCGGGTTGGTTTTGATTTTGGGAGTATTCGTGCTGGCTGTTATAGCTGTACGCAACATGGAATTAGGCAGGTTGTTAGCTTTTATTTTAGGTTATATTCGTATTTATATTCTATTGGTCATAGCTCATTTATTAGGTCACTTCTACTGGAAATGTAAAGATAAACTCAACTGGGAAGTGTAACTTTTATTGCGAAGGTTACGTGTTCCGCTCTTCTTGTCGGATTTTTACGCTCTTTGCGTGCGCATCGAGCCCCTCGACTTCAGCCAGCCTGATAATATCCTCGGCGCTTTCGGCCAGTTGTTCCTTTGTGTATTCGATAATGCTCGTTGACTTGATAAAATCATTTGCGCTCAAGGGACTGAAGAATTTTGCACTCATGCCGGTAGGCAACGTGTGACTTGGTCCCGCCCAGTAATCGCCAACCGCTACCGGACTATAATCACCAATAAATATCGCACCGGCATTTTCGATTTGGTCGGCGATTACTCTGCTTTGTTCACCGCATTGGATTTGTAAGTGTTCTGCTGTGAACTCATTGGCTTTTCCAACTAAGTCGTCCATATTTGCAAAAACAGCAATACCACTATGTGTTTTTAGGCATTCGATTGTTTCCTTAGAGCGATTCAATTGGCCTACCTGTTTTTTCAGTTCTTCAAGGACATTATCTGCTACTTTCTGGGAAGTTGAAAAAACAAATGCGCAGCCAGGTGCATGTTCAGCCTGACTGAGCATATCGGCCGCTACCCAGGCCGGGTTTGCTTTTTCATTTACAATTATCAAAACTTCACTTGGGCCTGCTATCGAATCAATACCAACTGTTCCAAATACTAATTGCTTCGCTGTTTGTACCCATTGGTTACCAGGCCCTACAATTTTATCTACTTCCTTAATCGTTTCAGTGGAAAATGTGAGAGCAGCTATAGCTTGTGCTCCGCCGATGCGATAAACTTCGTCAATCCCAAGCTCATGACAAACTGCTAAAGTTACCGGATGAATAGTACCCTTGGCATCAGGATTTGGTTTATATCTTGGTGGCGAGACTACGACTATCTCCTTAACACCAGCTACCTGAGCAGGAACTGCACACATTATCACAGTAGATGGTAATGGTGCTGATGCGCCAGGTACACAAATACCAACTCGCTTAATAGGTGTGTACTTTATCCCAGGATGTTTGAAGTTACCTACGAAGATTTCAGTTTGATACTTCCTGACATTTTCAATCGCTTGACGAATTGACCCGAGAAGTTTTTCGTCTATTTCTTCATGAGCTTTTTCCAGTTCCTCTTTATCGACTCTGAATTGCTCAGGTGTTAGCTTGACATTGTCAAACTTATTTGTGTATTCCGCCACTACTTCGTCTTTATCAACTTTATCGAGAATCTTTTCGACGGTGTGTCTATTTGGAGTACCTACACCAAAATGTGACAACCCAAGCTTTGAAAGAAGGAGTTCTTGCAGCTTATTTTGGAAGTTTGGTTGTTTATGTGAAATAAGGATATTGTCGAGTTCATGGGGCATTGAGTTATCCTTTATATTCCAAAATTGCCGTGGCTGTAGATGCGTGTAGCTTTTTGGAGCAGTAGATAATTGTTGCCTTTGTACGTAGTTATAAAGCCTGCTATTTTGAAGCGTAGTCGTTCTGGCACTGCGGATTGCTTTTGCTCGGTCAGCTCCAGCGCCTCACAGGGTAATAGCAGTAATGATGTGGGCCGGACGTTCAACCCAAGAGCATCCAGAACGAATACAGGCAGGCCGTTGTTCTGTTTGGCTAAGAATGCAGTCCGGTCGGCCAGGATAGAGTCCTGCGCCGGCCAGGATTTACTTGCAGCTGCTCTTCGGCCTGGCC
>JASFMF010000393.1:0-3205 GCA_050117705.1 Phycisphaerales bacterium | reverse complement strand
CCAGCCCGGCTTGACCCGCTTGCATTTAGCTGCTGATGGGGCTTGAACCCATGACCTCGTCCTTACCAAGGACGCGCTCTACCACTGAGCTACAGCAGCAATATCCAGTCCACCGACCACCGATATAGTGGTGGACCAAACAAAATACAACACCACACCTGACCTTAAAGCCAAAAAATACGGCAATCCCCCTTCATTCCTGCCCGTTTTATATATACTTACAGCGCAGGAATCAATTGCCTTACAAACAATTTATTCATGTAAATTACGTAATCTATCGAAATAGACCCAAGAGTGCAAATACAAAAAGAGAAAAAAAATGAAAAATTTTCATTTTTTCTTTTCAAAGACTAAAAATCCCGCCAAAGCCACCAATGCCCCGCTATAGATTGCTTCATCTTTATACGATAAGCCAAATAACTACACTTTTGGATAAATCCAAGGCTTACGGTACTTACGATATAATAGCTTGTTCGCCTCAGAATCACCTACAATTACTTCTTTCTCGCCATCCCATTCAACGCTTCGCCCAATTTTTAGTGAAAGCATGCCCAGTAAACTCATATTCGTCGACCTATGTATTGTTTCTATGTCACAAAGCGGGCGGGAACGTCTCTTGATAGCGTCGAGGAAGTCAATCCACAGCTCTTTAATGTTCTGCTCGTTCGGCGCGTTCAGTTTTGGGGCCTCATGTATCACATCTTGCCCTCTTCTGGCAGGATAAAAAGTCCAGCCCTGTTGCCAGCCCATATGAAAGATACCTTCAGTGCCATAGAAGTAACAACCGACATTTTCGCCTTTATCAGTATTATTCCCGGCGAATTGGCGATGTTCCCATACCGCGGTGAAACCCTCGAATTCGAAACTGGCGACCTGGTGGTCAGGAGCATCGGTAGTCTGGCCCCTTTCATCGTTGATTGGAGGGCCCTTTATGACACGACCACCTGAAGAAAAAACCCGTTTAGGATATTTCTCTTCGGTCCACCAAAGAATCTGGTCGAGCCAGTGTATGCCCCAGTCACCTAACGTACCGTTGGCGTAATCGAGAAACTGGCGAAAGCCTCTCGGGTGCATCCGCCTGTTATAAGGTCGCAATGGTCCGGGCCCACACCACATATCCCAGTCCAAGCCCCCTGGAGGTTCCTCATTAGGAGTCGGTTTCTCCGGGCCTCCACCCGGATAGTGAACAAAGGCTCTCACCATACCGATTTTGCCCGCCCGGCCTTCCTTAAGGAATTTCATACCGGAAACATTATGAGGCGATATCCTCCGATGCGTGCCGACCTGAACGACCCGGCCCGTCGCCCGCGCCGCATTTACCATAGCCCTGCCTTCTTTAATTGTGTGTCCGATGGGTTTCTCCACGTACACATCGGCTCCGGCTTTTACCGCAGCAATAGTAATCAGCGGATGCCAGTGGTCGGGTGTGGCCACGATAGCTATATCCGGCTTTTCACGCTCCAGTAGCTCACGATAGTCCTGATACTTTTTAGGTTTGTCACCACTGAGTCTTTCTATTTCTTCGACAGCAGGATTTAACAAATTAAGGTCGACATCACACATAGCAACCATCTTGCATTGTCCCGATTGCAATGCCTCCCGAGCGATATTCATACCCCACCAGCCGCTGCCGATAAGAGCTGTGCGATACTTTCTGTCAGTCTGAGCACAGAGTATCGCCGGGACAGCAATGGTCAAGCCTGAGGCTAACGAACCTTTGAGAAAAACGCGACGATTAAAGGACATGATAATATCTCCTCGTTCTTAGAAAGCTATAAAATTAAGTTTCCGATGAATCAGGACAACTTTATGAAACAGCCGACTTTTGCATCAAATCTAACAGCCTGCCATTACAGGTCAAGTAAAAAAACAAACGTTCAAATTCCAATTTGCTATAACTAAATATGTTCGATATAATTATTTCCTTTGAAAAGGTATATGAAAACACCGGTTTTACTTCGAGAAAGGAAGGGAACAAAGTGAAAAGCACAAAGGCTCCCAAAACAAACGTAATAACTCGTCGGCAGTTTTTAAAAAACTCAGCCGCTGTAGCAGGCATGGCCTGGGTGGCTCCGGTGGTAGTGCCATCATCCGTATTCGGTGCCGAAGCACCGAGTAACCGTATAACAGTCGGCTGTATTGGTGTAGGACGTATGGGGCTCGGTGATATACGGGAAATACTGGGATTCAAACAAGCCCGCATAGTTGCCGTGTGTGATGTTGATTCTCACAGACTCGAACACGCTAAGCAACTCGTTGAAAAATATTACAGCAATCAAAGCATAAGCGGAGACTATAAGGGTTGTGCGACATACAAAGATTTCAGAGAGCTAATTGCTCGGGAGGATATCGACGCAGTTTCAATCGTTACGCCAGACCACTGGCATGCGCTGCCGACACTTGCAGCAGCCAGAGCCGGAAAAGATATTTTTCTACAAAAGCCATTGAGTCTAACAATAGAAGAAGGACGCATATTAAGTGACACTGTTCGCCGCTACGGCGTAATATTTCAAATCGGTAGTCAACAGCGTTCCGATGCAAGATTCCGCTTTGCTTGTGAGCTGGTTCGCAACAAACGTATCGGTGAGCTGCATACCATTAAAGTGGGCTTTGGCATAGACCTATTTACAACTCCCCATGACCCAATGCCTGTCCCCGACTGGCTTGATTATGATATGTGGCTTGGCCCGGCTCCATGGGCGGCCTATACTGAGAAACGCGTCCACCCGCAAGTAGGATACAGCCGACCCGGCTGGCTGCGCATACAAGATTACGGTGCCGGCATGATTACAGGCTGGGGCAGTCACCACAATGACATCGCCCAGTGGGGAATGGGTACTGAATATACAGGCCCTGTTGAGATTGAAGGAAGAGCAGAGTATCCACAAGATGGTCTATGGGATGTGCACGGTAAATTCCACATCGAATATAAATATGCAAACGGCGTAAAGGTTATTTGCACCCATAACGAAGAAAACAAACAAGGTGTTCTTTTTGAAGGCACAAGAGGATGGGTTTATGTCAGGCGAGGATTTATCGATGCCGAGCCAAAATCATTGCTGACATCGACCATAAGTCCGAATGAAATCAATCTCTACAAAAGCAATAATCACAAGGAAAATTTCTTTGAGTGCATCAAATCCAGAGCCGAAACTATAGCTCCTGTCGAAATCGCTCACCGTTCGTGCAGTGTTTGCTTGCTGGG
>JASFMF010000392.1:0-3207 GCA_050117705.1 Phycisphaerales bacterium | reverse complement strand
CATATAAGCGGCTTTCATCTTTATATCGGCCTGTGCTTTTTCCTGTTCCCTGCGCTCTTTTTCAGCGAGTAGTTCAAGCTGCTTTCTCTGCTGTTGCTGCTGCATATAAGAACTTATAACCCTTGCCAGACCCTGCGGCCATTTTTCGTCCTGTGGTAATGTGTATAGTGCCATGTCTTTGTCCTAATTATAATAAAACATCTCAAAACATACCTGCGCCGCTCTTAAAACCGCCGCTTGCAAGTAATCCTCCCCCGCCGCCGCTGAATACATTGCCAAGTATATTGCCTGAGCCACCGCCGCCACCAGCGGCAACAATCTTGGCAAGCACATCGGCTATGTCCCAGAAGCCGCCGCCGCTTGTCTGGGCCGTCCAGTCCGGCTTATAAGTTGCAAGAGCAACCGCCGTCTGAAGCGGTATCCCTAAATCCTGCATCTGGCGGATATATTCATTATATTCCCTGTCGAGTCCCGCCTGCTCAAGCTCTCTCGGCAGGCCGCCGTATTCCTGACTCGCGGCCACTCTCGCCATAGGATAAGCCTCGCCCGTTGTCAGGAAGTCCAGAGCAGCCGGTACTGTACCGAGCCGTCTTTCACGCTCTCTTTCTGCAAGCTGGCCGAGTACGAGAGCCAAGTCTCCAACGGCAGTCTCTTCAAGTTCGGCCTCTCCCGCCACACGACCGCCGCTGTAAAACTTGTCACTGGCAGATGTCCTCGCTGCAAGCCTGTCTTTGGCCTCTTTAAGCTCCCTCATCACCGCTTCTCTGTATGCCTGATAATACTTGCCTTCGGACGGGTCATAATAGTCAGAACCGAGAGTCCTTTCGTATTCCTGCCCGCCAAGTCCGTACAGCTTGCTTTCGGTAGGCATAGAAGAGCCGAGCCAGTCTTCGAGCGTATCCAGCCCTTTTCTTTCAAATCCGCTCATCGGCGCAGATAGTTCGCCGGGATACGCTTCTCCCGACCGCCGTAATCTTTCAACGGCACCCGGTGTGGATTCTGCGAGCCCTGTCTTTAGAAAACTTCTTTGTTCGGGAAGTATCAGAGGCTTTACCTTTGTTTTTTTACTAAACCATCCCATTATATTCTCCTTAGTTCACATTCACTATAATTACCTGCCCGCCAGACGGAACGGCAATACCGCCATATAAAAGATAAGAAAAAGACGGATATAATATACAGAACGGCTCTCGGTATAACTGGATTATTTCAGAGGTTGTAACCGCTCTGTTAAAAGCGAGCAGATGGTCAATCTGCCCGTCAAGCCCTCTGCTGGCATCACCGCGATTAGAACCGATATAAATCGTGCTTGATATGCGGGGTGTACCGCTAAAAGAAGACTCAGAAGCGGCAAGAGCGCCGTTTATATAAATCTCTGCAAGGTCATTCGCCCATCTATATACGAAATGATACCAAGTATCTGTTGTAATTCCGGCCCAGCTAAAATCGGCCCAGTCAGAGCCTTCTGTATTGAAATGGTCTATCCGAATATAAGGAGTAGAATAAAGCCATATATTTATGACGTCATCAACGCCGACTTTTGTGCAAAATGGCGAGCCATAATTAACGGCACTGTCAATTTTGAAATAAATAACAATAGTGCCCTCACTGCCGTCCCCCCACCCGACAGAGGGTGCTTTTGTTAAATATTCAGAATTGCCGGTTGATGGAAAATCACAGGCCGGGCCAAATTTGCCCGGTACATAAATCGGCGTTCCGACCCAATCGACATGATTACCGTTCCCGCTCAAATCATTGACTGTAGAGCCTGAACCTTCGTTCATCAGCCAGCAGCCGACAAGACCTTTTGATAGAGGTTGCGAGAAGTTTATCTGCCTGCCGAGAGGAGGCTTTACCTGCCAGCTAAGAAGAAAAGGCAATAATAGTATAATTAGCAGTTTTCTCATAATCCCGTCACCTTTGTAACCCTTACCCTTACATGGACGGTTGAGGCCGTACCGTCATCATCATACCAGTTATTGAAGATTACCCTTGCCTGCGAAGCCGACATTGGAATCTCTACTGCGTAAGTACCTACCGCCGATTCGTGAGAACCGTCTACAGTATAAACATCGTCGTCGGTGTCTTTCGCTGATGTTATGCCATCAATGACAGTTATTGTATCTCCTGCATCGCCTGAGTCAGCTATTTGATATGCAATCTCACAGCCTGCGACAGCACCGGTATCTTCCAGAAAAATAAATTTGCCGTTGTGATTCAAATTGGCCGTATCAGGATTGGTTACGGATAAAACAGTTTGCGCAGCAGCTTCACTATCCCCGAAATCAGCCTTGCTTGCCGTACCTATCGGGCCGATGAATCTCGTTAAGGTAGTCCAAGCATCATCTACTCCGGCCTCACTTGCAATCTGAACGATTATTTCCGTTCCCTCGTGCGCCGTTGTGGAAGACAGGCAGCAGTCAATATGAAGGACGGCAGAGTAACAATCGCTTACATCAATCGTTCCCGTCTCTTTTATTCCCGTTGCATCTTCGGCGGCGGCAAGTTCCACCCACTCAAGAGATTGTGTCGTCTCGGTCTTCGTTAATGCCGCGAGGCATACATTACCGGTTAGAAGGACTACCGCCAAAGATATACATAATGTTTTCCAAAGCAATTTTTTCATTTTATTCTCCTATAGCTGTAAATTACTATCAATCTGTTGACGTACCGTTTCGTATTTGGAAGACGAAAAAATCGTCTTTGCTTCCTTATATTCGTCAATGGCCTTCTGCATCTGCAAGCCTATCGAATCCCTTACGGCATTTGTAGCACCTTCACCTTTCGTGAAATTCTCCATGAAGTCTCGGTCTATTACAACTACACCGTCATCTTTCAGTTCAAGATGCATACCTACCATGTTGTCTGTTGGAAAAACTTTTGTAACTGTCTTTGTTAGTGCCATTTTTATCTCCTTAATCAATATCTGCGTTAAACCAGCCGGAAATACTTATTTTCACAACGCCGGGGTCGTCTGAATCGTCAAAGTCCAGCGTTATAATTTCATCGTGTGCTATCGTGGCGTCCGTTATTGTTGTTTCTGTGACGTGATATACGCCAGTCCCGTCAGTGGCGATTTCCAAAGCATCTATTGTGTTACGTGTAGTCCAGTTAGTAGCTGTTACAACTTCCACATTCACCGATGTATCGTCGGTATCGCTCCACGCCATTATCTCGGTAATTGTAAATACCATGCCTGTACTGTTA
>JASFMF010000391.1:0-3214 GCA_050117705.1 Phycisphaerales bacterium | reverse complement strand
CTTGCTTTTTATGACCGGGGTGCTTGCCGCAATCAACCCATGCGTAATAATCTCCGTAATGAACTCGCCCTCAATGTATACGCCATTTACTATACGCTGTTCCCATCGGACTGTCTTATCGCCTATCGTCGCTTCATTCATTTATTTTTACCTTTTCGTATTCTTAACCGCTCAAACATAGTAGTGCCGGGGCGAGTCCTAGTCGGCAAAGCAAAGCCTGCCTGTTGACAGTGGTGCCTTTTGCTGGACTAATGGGCTGCGCCCCAGCGTATCTTTTTCACCATGTAGCGTATTCACGATTTTTTGAGCGTCAGGCACTTTCAAATCGGCCATCCGCCTGCCGCGTTTTTTCTCAAGAAAATCAAGTGCTCCGACAATGCCGCCGGACACAAGCGTCCATATATCCGAGTAACTGAGTTCAAATTGAGTGGCCTTAATGTTCTCCGTGTCAATCAAAGCGATGTTTTTCCAGTCGTCGTCCTCAATGTGGAGTTGCTCGCTTGCGCGCATAACGAGTTTCAAAAACGCTGGTACAAACAAACGCAATTCCCATTTTTTGAACGGAGCGTTTTCGCCTGTGCTTTTCAGGATGATGCCCACCCGTTCGGTTTTTTTATCATCATTAAAAATGTGCGCCGGAAAGTTATAAATCATCCCCGGATCCCAATACAACTTCCCGTTGTACGTACCCCAGCGATAGAACAGGGGTATGGAGCATGAGAGCCGTATGGCTTGCGCTACATTCATCTCCGGGGATGTCTCGCGCGAAAACACTTCTATCTTTCCGTTTGTCATGTCGGCGCTCACGATTCGTAGCGGAGTCGGAATATCTTCAAAAGTGGCGCCGTCTAAAATTTCATCAGCTTTTTGTTCCAGATAATTACCGGCGCACAGTCCACCACGCAACCATGCCAACGGATTTATATCGCGTAATTTCTTTTGCTCAATATGGTGGCCGTAGATTTCATATATACCATTGTATGAATATCCGTAGGCGCGAAACGCCGCTATCATTGAGCCCGCGCTCGCGCCCGCATAACCTGCACCATCATAACCGTTAAGTTCAAGCGTGTGCAGCGCGACGGCCGCCGCTATCCCCCGTACTCCCCCACCCTCTATAATAATATTTGCTTTCATTCTTGCCTCTTATGTCGGGGTCGGCGACGGTGTAAGCGTAGGCGTTGGAGTAGGCGTAGGCGTTATTATGTACTGCGGGACAGCCGGTATTCCTCCATAAAAACACATTATCGCGCCATCACCCTCAGCATCCGCCCAATACTGCAATATATGGTCCGAATCCGTTCGCATAATTACCCATTCAGGCCTCGCTAACGGAGCAACCAATGTTGTATCACCTATCGCCTGTATGCATGCATCCAAATCCCAACCACTACCGTAAGGACGGAAATATAGATGAGTTTCATTTGTAGGCTTAATTTGCAAAAAGACGAGCAGTTCTCCGTCCGGCAAATCCTCTTCGCCCATATGCGCAAGATCAAGATCGACATTTACCCATTCCTCGTACGCGGTTATTCCCCAACAATCAGGCTCCCACATAACGGGAGCCTCTTGATCTCCACCAAAAAACCATAACGGATTATCCCTCCACATCCCTGTCGTATCGGCTGCATATTGTATTTGATTAGGTACAACAGATTTGAGTTGCATGTATCCTGCCGACGAATATTCAAGAGACGTCCCGTCCGGGATGCCAACAAAAAACGTGCTCGTAGAATTATTCACGATCCCTAGACTATTTACCGGCTGATTGCCGATTGCCAGCGTATTGTCGCAACCGACACCTATGACCAGGTCATCGGAGTTGTTCGAGAAAAAGCAATCGCGGATGATGCCATTATCACTGCTGCTTCCCTGTACTCCATTGGCATCACCGGAGTTCATACTCGAAATAACGCACGACCTCACCTCGTAGTTATTACAGTCCACAAATTTTATACCAGTATCAAAATTATCGACGCTCACGTCGGCTATCCGCACATAGTCAACGTTATTGGCGTTGATACCGATCTCATCTCCGACATCGCGTTTTACGGTCAGGCTCCGTATATCGCACGATTCGCCGCACTCGATGGCCGGACCGCTCGCAATCGAATCGCAATCAAGAATAACGCCCGTTCTGCTCTCGCCGATCAATACCCCGTTTGCGGGCAGCGTTATCATGGCAGTTATGTCATAAGTACCGTTCATGGCATATACCGTCGTGGCGCCTGCATCAAACGAAGATTTTATTGATGTATAATCGCCGGAATTATCCGTTGACACAATCGCATCGTATGCCTGCGGGTAATAGGGTATGCTATCGCCGGTCAGTGATTTTAATTGCGCGGCCGCAGACCCATAAGAGCGTTTAGCAACAATGCTGTATCGCACGGCATCAAGCGTGTCGGCTAACACGGCGGCCGGGACAGTCACAGTCGTTTCACTAGCGGAATAAGCTGATGAGGATACGCGAGTATAAACATCACCGGTAGCAATGTGGCATTTCAATTTGCGTTGCGGAATATAAATATCGGTTACGTCGCCGGCAACTTTGAACTGCGTCGTACTAACGTACGTAATCTCTGCGTCCTCAAGGTTCCACTCGTTCATATACGCTGCCGCAGCCGCTTCTTTAATTGTCCCGTCATCATTCAGGGATTCCGAGAGCCTGTCGTCAAGCGTTGATTCAGTTCCTCGCGCGGCTGTTATCTCCGTTACCGCGTCCGAAGCATTACCGACGGTGTTATCCAAAATCCATTGATCGGAATTGTAATAACGTAATGGCTCCCCTACGGTATAATCATGCAGTCCGTGCGGAAGCGTTGTGCTGCGCGCTTGAAATGGCGCAGATGGTGTTACCTTATTTGTGCTGCAACCGGCACATAAAAATAAGAACAATATCAGTATTCTTAATCTCATATTATTTTCCCTCTCCTCGTTTCGTATTATGGACATTGCGTTTGATCCTCTCAGCTTTTATCTCTATGAGGTATTTTTGTGGAATGGCGATAGCCTGCGCCTTAAACCCAGGCATCAGCTTATCGATCATCCCATTGAACTGCTCAATGAGTTCTTTTTGTTTTTTTACTACCTCAAGAAGCTCAAAAATCAAATCCTCGCTCCCCTTGACTCTCAAAGATTTTTCGCCAAGCACATGCTCGCTGAACCCTGATCCGTGTTTTATCGTAGGCATCTCTATTACCTCATATCGTTA
>JASFMF010000390.1:0-3224 GCA_050117705.1 Phycisphaerales bacterium | reverse complement strand
TTACTTGAGCAATTCCAGTTATTTTCGCCTGAAGTGATGAGCACATTCGATGCGCTGGCCCAGACAGGCTGTGTAGAATTTTTGGCCGAGACGTATTATCACAGTCTCAGCTTTTTATACTCGCCTGATGAATTCGTGGAGCAGGTAAACAAACATACCGAAGCTATTAACCATTATTTCGGCCAAAAACCCCGAGTATTTAGAAATACTGAGTTGATATATAACAATGATTTAGCCACTCTTATCGAATCAGCAGGCAATTTCGATGCAATAATAACCGAAGGGGCGGACCATATCTTAGGTTATAGAAGTCCTAATTTCCTTTACCGCCCACAAAACTGCAACAAGTTAAAGCTTCTGCTGAAAAATTATGCGCTAAGTGACGATATCGCTTTTAGGTTTTCGAATCGTGACTGGTCGCAGTGGCCATTAACGGCGGATAAGTTCAGCCAGTGGATAAGCGATGTTAACGGAAACGGTAATGTAGTTAACCTGTTTATGGATTATGAAACGTTCGGCGAACACCAATGGGAAGATACCGGCATATTCGATTTTATGCGGCATCTGCCGTATGAAGTTCTAAAGCATCCGGACAACAATTTCAAGACTCCGAGTGAGGTAGTCCAATGTTATGAACCTGTTGGCGTGGTTGATGTGCCGCATATCATAAGCTGGGCCGATATCGAAAGAGACCTTTCAGCCTGGGTTGGAAACGCGATGCAGTCTAATGCCATTCATGAGCTTTATCGGTTGGAAAAGCAAATCAAACAAACCAGCGATGAAAGAATTATCGCGGACTGGCGAAAACTACAGGCCTCCGACCATTTTTATTATATGTGTACGAAATACTTTGCCGATGGTGACGTGCATAAGTATTTTAATCCTTACGATTCACCTTATGATTCTTATATTAATTTTATGAATGTATTGGATAATTTGCACAGCCGTTGTTCCGGATATACGGATACGAATGTGTCTTCCTCTGCACCAATATCGGATGCAGCAGAAAACTTTATTAATGCGGGTTCGATAGACAGTTCGCCCGAGGGAGCTTTACAGCCGAATCCCCCCGATTTGCAAGTGGCTAAGTAGATGATTAGACTTTTTTCTGTTTAGGACAGTTCTGTTTTTTCCCTTTAAGAAACTTTATAACGGAATGATATGACGCAAGAAAAGGATTTCCATGGGGGTTGACATTTTCCCGCTATAAGTATTTTCGGAGTAAGTTTGTGCTGAAATTGCGAAAAGCTGATAATCCACTTGAGGACGCCTCACGGCAGAAACGGTCTATTTTCGGCCCCTTTGCCTTCAATAAAAGACAGGAAAAGGGGCAAAATGGAAGCTCTTCGGCTGTATCGATACCAACGGCCAATCAACATTTGGACAGTTTATTAGCCAGAGAATGGTTATTAACCAATGAACGCGGCAGTTATGCATCATCGACCATCGTAGGCTGCAATACAAGAGGATATCATGGACTTCTTGTTGGTTCACTTAATCCACCGGTTAACAGAATAATGGCATTAGCTAACTGTCTGGAGATGGTAATAGTAAAAGGGTTTGCATTTAATCTTTCAACCTTTGAATTCGACAATAAGTTCGCACCGGCCGGCTTTCCCCTTATAAAACAGTTTCGTCGGGATATCGGAGTGCATTTTGATTATCAGCTGCCCGCTTCGCTTCCGCGAGACAAGCGAGGCCGACCGGGCAGGCCCGATATTGAGATAACTAAGTCCGTGTACCTTCTGCGTGATATGGACACGGTCGCCTTGCTATACGATTTTACTTCTGTGCAGGAACCGGCAGAGTTAATCATCCGGCCTTTTGTCGGCTTAAGAGACTTCCACACACTGCAGCAGTCACATGCTCAGTTATATTCGAGATGGTTCGGCGATGGCATATTGATTCGCCATGATGTCGCACACAGTTGTGAGTTATTTTTGAGTTGTCCTTCCGCCAGCTTTGAAAAGGACCAGCAATGGTGGTTTAATTTCCTGTATCGCAGTGATAGAGAAAGAGGTCAACGTTCTTTCGAAGACTTGTGGGCGCCCGGCTTTTTTAAATGCCGGATAGAGTCGCCGACGAAAATTATCCTCTGGGCCCATCTGAGTTCACCATGGGAGCACTGCGAACCGGGTCGAGTGACCAATCTTGATATTGATAAAGTTCGCGAAGATTTGAGAATATACAAGGAAGGCATAAGACAAAACGTGTCTCGTAACTCGTCGCTTGTTTCTCGAGCAAAGGGTAACGGGACTCGATTGGCGAGTTTCGAAGAATTATGTTTGGCCGCCGATGGATTTATTACAAAACGGCAAACAAATCACAGGGAACAAAACGCGCCCGGTCACCCATCGCCTGACGAAACCCGAGCGACGATTGTGGCCGGCTATCCCTGGTTTGCGGACTGGGGAAGAGATGCCTTCATATCTCTGCCGGGCCTGCTGCTTTCGACCGGCAGATTCGATGAGGCCAAATCGGTCCTTACAACTTTCGCGGCGGCGGCCGATAAAGGTATGATTCCGAATCGCTTCGACGACAGGAACGGCACGGCACACTTCAATAGTGTAGATGCTTCCCTTTGGTTCATCAACGCCGCTTTTCAATATCTGCAGGCGTGTGATGATTCAGGCACTTTTACTCAGAAGCTTCTGCCCACGATTCAATGGATTATTGATTCTTACAGCAAGGGTACGCGATTCAATATTCACGCTGACGAAGACGGCCTTATCACCGCCGGCGATGACCAGACACAACTGACCTGGATGGATGCCAAATATGAGGGTACTGCCTTTACGCCCAGATGTGGAAAGGCGGTCGAGATAAACGCCCTGTGGTATAATGCTCTCTGTCTTATGGCTCAGTTCTACAGTGAGCGGGACAAGGACCAGGCCGAGCATTATCAGTCAATGGCTCAGAAGGTTCAGGCCGGCTTTTGTGATTTGTTCTGGAACGAAAGTAAGGGATACCTGAATGATTGCATCTGGCCCCCTGCGCTTTCTTGCCCGCCGCCCCGACTTGCGTCGGAAGACGCGGGGGCAGGCGAAAGCAAGAGCGGGGGCTCGGTCGATGACAGTCTCAGGCCCAACCAGATATTTGCGGTGTCACTTGCCTTTTCGCCGTTGTCCGAAAAACAGCAAAAGTCTGTCGTCAACATAGTGCAGAACCATTTGTTGACGCCTTACGGCCTGCGGACACTGAACACCCAGGACAGCCGGTATATT
>JASFMF010000389.1:0-3231 GCA_050117705.1 Phycisphaerales bacterium | reverse complement strand
GTAATAATTAGAGACAAAGGAGATTTTTATGGCCAGAAAAAATTATGAATTAACAGAAGGTGAATGGGCGATTATTCGTGCCGTCTGGGGAAACGAGCCATGTGCGGCTCCGACGGTTCAGGAGGTCCTCGAGAAACAAAAGAAGTGGACCTACAGTACCGTTAAAACAATGATGGATCGTATGGTGTTCAAAGGATTGCTCAGAACTGAAAGAATTCGAAATCTTATTTTGTATCGCTCGGCTATCACCGTAAAGCAGGCGCAAAAAGGTGAAATTATGCGCACTGTAAAAAGGGCATTTAACGGGGCCCTTACACCGATGATGCAGTTCATGCTGGATAACAATCGTCTTTCACAGGAACAACTGGCTGAGCTGGAAACAATGATTAAAAACAAGAAGAAGTAGTTCAATGCCTTAACGAATTGAGGTCATACTATGAACACAATACTTGAATATATCAACGTGGCGGGGCAGTGGTTCGTTGGATATAGCTTTACTATCCTGATACAAAGCAGCATTCTTATAGCGATTTTACTGTTGGCTGATTTTGTATTGCGTAAGAAAGTGCGCGCGGTATTTAGATATTGGATATGGATGCTTGTGCTTCTGAAGCTGGTTTTGCCGATTTCACTTTCTACTCCTATAAGTTTGGGTCGCTGGTTCGGCGATGAATTAGCGTATATGGACATAAACCAGTCGGCCGAAGATACCGAAGCAACAGTAAATGCCGAAGCGACGGTAAGGGCCGAACCAATAGTAAATACCGAAGTGACGGCAGAAGCCGAAACGGAATTTGTGCCGGCAATAATTTCAACATTTATAGACTCCCCACTCATTGAAGTCAATGTGGATAAACCGACAGTTAAGCCGCTCATACCGGATCCGAGACCAGCCTCCGCGCCCGTTACGGCCGAGATTGTGCAAGATTCTTCATCGATGACGCTACTGTCCTGGCAGGGGGTTGTATTTATATTCTGGCTGGTTGTTATAACCGCGATGTCATTATTATTGTTACAGCGAGCGATTTTTGTCAGAGGTCTTATCAGGCAAGCGCGTCCGGCCAATAATCTGATGAACGAAGCGCTCGAATATTGTTGTAAACGTATGGGCGTGGAAAGAGAAGTACGCCTAAAAGTGTCAGTCAATGCAACAAGCCCCGCTGTATGCGGGTTATTCAGGCCTGTGATTCTGCTGCCGCGGAATCTCGGCCCTACTCTCGGCTCGAGCCATCTGCGAACGGTAATGATGCACGAATTGGCGCATATCAAACGCGGCGATTTGTGGGTTAACATGATACAGACCGCTTTGCAGATAGTTTACTTTTATAATCCGCTTTTGTGGCTCGCCAATGCGATAATTCGCAATGTGCGCGAGCAGGCGGTTGACGAAACAGTTCTCGTGGCTATGGGTCCCAAAGCTTCCCATTACCCCGAGACACTGCTTAGTGTGGCCAGGCTGGCCTTTGCAAGGCCGGCCCTGAGCCTCAGACTGATTGGCGTTATCGAATCGAAAAGTCAGTTGAAGGAAAGGATTAAAAAAATGTTGGAAAGACCCGTACCCAAAAACGCAAAACTCGGAATTGTAGGTATATTGATAATTATTGCCCTTGGCGCATTTCTGTTGCCAATGGCCAAAGCTGACGGCAGCTCATCGGACGTTTTCGTCGTGAGTGACAGTGCCAAAAAGCAGGCAGAGGCTGAATTAAAGATGCTCCAGGAGAAGATAGCTAAACTTGAAAAGGAATTAAAGCAGCTTCAAAAGCAAATCAAACAGAAAAAGTCTCAGGCTGCTGAGGAAACTCCGGTAAAAAGCAAAAAGGAAAAGCAGAAGATTGATAAACAGGCCGAACAGGTAAATGAATTGACAGATAAGTTACGCATGCTCGTTCAGCAGATTGCTAAGGAAAAACCAGTTGAAACTAAAAAGAAAGCCACGAAGAAGGAAAAAATCGAGCAAAAGGAAAAAGTAGAGCGATTGGAAGTGATTCTAAAGCAAATCAAGCAAAAGAAAGATATGCCTGAAGCCAAAGAAAAAGCTTTGGAGCTGGCAAAAAAGATGACGCACGTGGAACGTTCGGGCAAGAAAGCTCAGGAGAAAGCTATAGAGATTGCGAAAAAGATGGCGCATCTGGAGAAAGCTGAAAGGGAAAAGCTGAAAGCTAAAGCCAGAGCCAAAGAAAAGGAAGCCAGAATCAAAGAAAAAGAAGCCAGAGCCAAGGAAAAGGAAGCCAGAGCCAGGGCCAAAGCTAAAGCCATGAAAGCAAAAGACCAAGCCATAGCACAAATAGCGATAACCGAAAAAGAAGCTAAAAAGGCCCTGGAAGCGGGCGATTTAAAGGGTCAGGCCAAAGCAAAGGTCAAAGAGCTGCTCGCGGCCATCAAGTCACTGGAAAAGCAAAGTGCTGATGCTGACGCCGATGCTCACGCGCCTGCAAAAATAGTTCTCCCTAAACTGGAAAAACTTTCCAAGCTTCAAAAACTTGCCAAACACCCAAAACCTCCGACACCACCGGCGTTCCCCAAAATCAACCCACATGTTAAAATTGAAATGCCTCCCATACCGCCGCATCCGGTACCAAAGATACATCCCGAAATGATGATTGGGGATATCACCAAATCTATGCCTAAGATTGAGCCGCCGCATGAGACCTTTAAACAGTTGGGTCAAATTCAGGCTAAAAAGGCCGCTCTGGCAAAGGAAATCGACAAACTCCGTAAAGAGATCGAGAAGAAAAAACAGAGCGATAATATTTCCAGCGAGGATGTCGAAGCCCTTGAAGAAAAGGTTGAATCTTTGGAAGACAAAGTTGATGGCCTTGAGGATCATTCTGATGAGCTTACTGATCGGGTAGAAGAATGGAGCGACAGTGTCAGTGACCGGATGGAAGAATGGTCTGATAGATTCAATGAGCAGATGGAACAAAAGTTTGAAAAAGAGCATGAGAAAGAGTTTAAACAGTATGAGCAGCAGATGGAGCAGTATGAGCGGCAAATGGAGCAGTTTGAAAAGGAGATGGGAAAATTTGCCCAGCAGCATGAAGGCCAGTACACAGAGGAGCTTGCACAGTATGAGCGGCAGATGGAGCAGTTTGAAAAGGAAATGGAAAAATTTGAGCAACAGCATGAAGGCAAGTACGAAAAGGAGCTTGAGGAATTTGAACATCAGATGGAAGAATTTGAAGACCAGATAGAGCAATGGGCCGAACAGCACGAGCATCAGATGGAGCAATG
>JASFMF010000388.1:0-3236 GCA_050117705.1 Phycisphaerales bacterium | reverse complement strand
GCGGGAATATATTCATCAACACTTTGTGGAAAAAGCGTTCGCTGTTTACGATCTCCATATCGAAATGCCATAAAAAATCCTTTCTTTAAGATAGGAACATTATAACATATCAGCGAAAAAAGATAATCATCTTAGAGTTGTAATTGCGACACAGCCTGGAAGTGGCGGAGTAAGTAAAATTGGTGCGAACCGAAGGCAGAACAAAGACCTTCAATTTATCCCATTTCGTCTAACGCCGGATCTGCGCTACGCTCCGAAATTAAGAATTGAGAATTCAGAACGGAGAGTATAGAATCAAAGAAAATTTTATTTATCAATGGAGGTTTATTATGAAAAGGTTATTGTTCGTTTCATTGTTAGTGCTCTCTGTGACGACGTCTGCGCAGACGGCAAAGATTAAAATCGATATAGACAGGCAAATCGGTGAAGTGGACCCGAAGATTTATGGCGTGTTTATGGAACCCATCCAGTTTGACCCGAGGCGGTTCGGGATGCCTGATGCAAGGCCGAGCAATACAATGTACGGAACGTTGTATGATCCTGAGTCGGAACTTGCGAACGAGGACGGGTTTAGGAAAGACTATATTGAAGCTGCAAAAGAATTAAAGTTAACAAATATGCGGTGGCCCGGGGGTAATTTTGTAGCCGGGTATAACTGGCAGGATGGGATTGGGCCAAAAGAGAAACGGCCTGTGCGGAAAGAACTTGCGTGGGGGGCGTTGGAAAACAACCATGTAGGTACGGACGAATGGGTCAAGTTGAATAAGGTGTGCGGGACTGAAAATGTTGTGTGTATTAATCTGGGGACCGGCACAATAGATGATGCGCGGTACTGGGTGGAATACTGTAACTGCGAGAAGGGGAGTTATTACGCGGATTTGCGGGCCGAGTACGGAAATGAGGAACCGTACGGCATCAAACATTGGTGTCTTGGTAATGAAGTGGATGGTGAGCCGTGGATAATGGGGTATAAGAATGCGGAGGATTATTGCAAGATTGCAAAAGAGGCCGCGAAGGTGATGAGATATACAGACAGAGATATAACGCTTGTCGCCTGCGGCTCGTCATATTATGAACCAACAGGGAAGTGGGTTGACTGGAATTTGAAAGTAATTACAGAGCTGCGGGACGTTTGCGATTATATATCCATACACCGATACTGGGAATTCTCGGATGATTATTATGTTTATATGGGACAGCGTGCGATGGATGTTGAAGAGAAGATTACAACGCCGGCGGCGCAGATTGAGACGGTCAGAACAAAATACAAAATGGAGAAACCTATGTATATTTCGTTCGACGAGTGGGCGCCCCATGGCAGAGGTTTTTTAGGCACACTGGCAACCGCACAATATTTGAATTCTTTCATACGACATGCCGATGTGGTGAAAATGGCGAACTACACGCTGTTTACATCATTGTTAGGAAGAGACAGGGAAAAGGGGACATTTAAGACGCCGTTGTTTTATACGTTCAAATTGTTCTCAAATAACTGTTTAGGTGTAGCTCTGGACGTTCACGTTGACTGCAAAACGTTCGATGCGGATGAATTCTATAAAAATATTCCTTATCTGGATGTATCATCTGTTTATTCGAAGGAAACGAATTCTGTGATAATAAACGTCGTGAACCGTCATAAAGAAAAAGACATTAGCGCCGAAATCATTAATAGTTCTGGGATTCTCTCGACCAATGCATCAGTGAGTGAGATTAATAGCGATAATATTCGTGCTATGTACACATTCGATAAGCAGGAACAGTATGTTCCGGTTGTGAAAGAATTGGTTGTTGAAGGAAATAAGTTTACCTATTCTTTTCCCGCCCATTCGTTTACTCAAATAAAATTAGGAATTCGTGAAGATTGAAGTTGCCAATCTTTTGGGTAATAGAAAACACGAAATACGAGGTGCTGAAATATGAAAGACCGTTTTCCGTTTTTTAGCTGGGTGCTACCGTTAATCTGGGGAGTGTGCTCGTATCTTCATCATTATCATCCGGGAGATGAATACGGCATGTGGATACTGTCATCCATAGCAGGGATGTGGATAGCACCATTCGCCTTCCTCGGAGAAGTATCTAAATCCGCAGCGGCGGGGGGTATTGCTGTCGCAGGAGCACTTGTAATGTTAGCCATAGGAATCGCTATGGATTTTTTCCGAGTGCGAAAGCTGCTTTGGACAATAATTTTTGTAATCTGTTCGCTGGCCGTCTTCGCAGCGGCAATCTTTAGTTTTCCCAGTATCCAACGGGCAATAAGTAAGAACGGCTCGATATGGGCGTACGTCTTCTTTTCAATAAATATCGGTATTTATTTATCAATTATCCTATCGGCTATTGTGACAATTATTGTCAGGATAACAAAGTATGTACAAAAGAATCAAATATGTTAAGATTAATATAAGTTGTATCGAACCCGCAATTAAATTATGCTAAAGTAAGGGATTAGTGAGATGAAACAAAAAGTTATTTTAATAGTTTGTACTCTGACATTATCATCATGTCAATCCGACCGAAAAATTCATATCTATGATGGATTTGAGAGTTCCTCACTGAGTAAAATATGGAGAACAAATAAATTAGTTCCGGGTACATTTGAAATCCAATCGTCGACTCTCAAGGCCGGCGACAAGGCCGCTAAAATTACACTTCGTCACGGTGACCAAATCGAAAAAGAGAAAGATACCGAATTAGAACGTTCCGAACTGATGGAAATAAAGAGATTATGGGCTTACGAAGATTCAACTTACTCCTACTCGTTCAGTATTTTTATACCGAACGACTTTCCGATTGATCCGAACAGACTTGTTATAGCCCAATGGAAGCAAAGATGCCCTGTTGAAAATTGTGAACCGGATAATCCTATAATCGCCATTCGATATGTCAGCGGTGAGTTACTAATCACCCATCAAACCAGCTCGGAACGGAAAGTTCTTTACCGTACAGTGGGAATTAAAAATCGTTGGCTCGATTTTAGTTTCCTGGTTCGGTTTACAAAACAGCCGGATGGACGAATTATAGTGTGGCTCGACAACCAAAAGATAGTCGACTACCGGGGCGTAAACGCATATCCGAAAGCAGGGGGGTATCTTGAGAAAAACCTCTTTTACTTCAAGATGGGACTTTATCGGGATCAAATGAAAAAGCCAATGACTATATACATCGACGAATACCGAAAGCAACTATTAGAATAAGTAGAATTGGTGGGCAGAGCCCACCCTTGTATATTGAGATACGGG